>NZ_QVLV01000016.1:25265-127989 GCF_003435485.1 Eisenbergiella massiliensis | reverse complement strand
TTTTTCATAGGTTTATGGAGGTCGCTAGTGCAACTTACATGCAAAGTTCAGAATTATACTGTCATATGAATTCATAACTTTCCACTCATTTGTGGCTGGCAAATAGTTATTAAAATCCATAGAAATTATATGAATCATTATGACCATAAAACACGCAATAATTCTCAGAATATCTAAATAATATTGTCGAGAATTAAAATTTTCATCTACAGCATCTTTCATATTACATAACCTTTCAAAGTTATAATATATTTTTACATCTTTAATAAAGCTATATGATTGATAAAAGTAAAACAGCTAATGCTAATATATAAAACAGTAATATAATAAAAAGAAATAAAATTACAAATAAAATGAATAATAAGTTTAAAATGTACTTATTTTTTTGTTGCCCTCTTGAAACTATACTTTCCAAAAATATTAATCCAACAATCGTTAAAATAATCCCAATTCTCATACCAGGAGGAGTATATTTTAATTTAATGATATTATTTCCTTTAATCAAAGGAACGCAAATAAAAAAATCATCAAATCTTTGTAACCTTATTTTTTCTCCATTTAAAGTGCACTCCCACCCATCGTCGGCATAAACAGGCAAAAATAATTCCATATTATCCTGATCGCATTTTAGTTCAATGAATATATTACTTTTTCCAGTTTCAATATAGAAGGAATCTGCATAACTTGGTTCCACATTTTTAAAACCATTTAAATCAAGAGCCGCTATAGTATATAATACATCAACATTTTGCTCCTGAGGAACAATCTCTATCTTTACGTGACAATCTTGGAACGTCCCTAATGAAATAATTCCATTATTTAAGTCATTTGGATACCACGTATTTTGCAAATTAGAAAAGTTAGGAATTTCTATCTTTTTTCCATTCACTATTACCTCTATTTTCTCATTTGTATATCCATAAAAATATAATTCTTTTATGCCTTCAACTGCTAAAGTATTCGTCAACAAAGAAGATCTATCGACAACAAAACTAAATATATCAGTACCTAAAATACAAGAAGATATTTCATTTTGATTTATAAATGGATTATCAGAATGCGCTTTTAATTGAACCCTTTGCGTATTGTTTATCAATATTCCCTCATTTTTAAAGGTATTCTTGAGATTATATATTTTAAATTCGCCTAAATCCTTATCTTTCTCATACAAAGAGTTATTTATATCCGTTTCAGCAATAACTGAGTCCATCCCCATTAAAATATCACTGAAAAGTGTTCCGCCCGCATCACATAAACGAGTAAACGTCTGAGCATATCCTAAAGATTTCACCGTATTTATCTGTCTTTCATTTACCAAATGAATATAATTTGATAAAGCAGGAATTGCACATATATATGGATAATTACTTTCTAATGATGAATCAATATTCTTGATTCTTTTTAATGGGTTATTAACCGATTGAGTATTTGCATAGTTATAAACTATATTTCCTATCGGTATAAAATTGTGTGATGCATGTCCTTGATTTGGTACAATAAGTGCGACTGGAATTATTACTAGTTGACAAATGACTGCTATATAATTTATTTTAGTCATTAATTTATTTCTAAAATAAGAAAAAATAATATATGTTAAAAAAGTTTGGATAAACACACATAAAGCAATCCAAAACATTCCTTTATTATCAGTTAAAATCCAATATTGGAATGGAATCATTAAAATTTCAATACAAATTATTAATAAATATATAATATAACTTTTTATTTTACGTTTCGTCTTGAAAAA
Source organism: Eisenbergiella massiliensis (assembly GCF_003435485.1). Taxonomy (NCBI): domain Bacteria; kingdom Bacillati; phylum Bacillota; class Clostridia; order Lachnospirales; family Lachnospiraceae; genus Eisenbergiella; species Eisenbergiella massiliensis. The sequence goes on along the minus strand of NZ_QVLV01000016.1, from coordinate 126,242 downwards.
ATCATAATTTACAACTCCAATAGCTCCTCCAATAACTGCCCAAAATACCAACATATATCCAAATCTCATAGGGAAATTTATATAAGAGCCCATATGCCAAAACAAATTTGTACTTTCTAAGATAATTGGTAAAGATAAAAAAAATCCAATTAATATGATCAGATAATTAAATTTTTTTTCTTCTTTCTTTTTTAACCCATATATTAAGACTCCTAATGGTCCTCCAATTCCAGTAATCATCAGCCATTTACTGCGTTCTGAAAAATTAACCGTTCTCAATATTTTTATAATTGAAGTATTATTATTCATTCGATATGAACTTAATATGTGAATAGCACCAGGTAAAATAATTATACCTGTACAACAAAGTGAAGTTACTGTACAAAAAAATAACTTGCAAATAACCGACTTTATATGTTCTATGTTTTTCCTATAAAAAATAAACAAATATATTCCTGTTAAAAGGACAATATAAATTATCACCATATAACTTTGCATTATACTAATTAATAATACATATGACAAAGATATTATGTATCCTATACTAATTTTATCATTTGTTAACAATATAAATAAAAAATAATTTAACAAAGGGAAAATAAAAACGATATCTAACCACATTGGAAAAATAAAATATTGCATTGTAAAACCATTAAAGACATATAATAAACACAATATAACTTTCCAGCCAGACGGGATTCTACTGAAACACTTATTCAGAAAAAAAAGCATCGATAGCCCTATAAATACTAACTTTATTGCAATAAAAAGAGTCATAAATGTTTCTATTTGCTCTCTTTTAATAAATAAAAATAGTAAATTAAAAGGACTTAAAAAGCCATAATGAGATACTAATCCGGCCATATTACTTCCAAGACCTGTATACCAATCGAAGAAAAGCGATTTCCTCCCATGAAGAAAATCATAGACATGATAGTAAAAAGGGACTATTTGTCCCTCAAAGTCTGAAGTATCAACAGTAAAGTTTCCAAAAGGAAATATTTTTTTTATATAACATGTTACTAAAAATATAAAAATAATGCCAATACATACAATAAAATTCTCTCTAAATATTTTTTTGTTTTTGATTGATATACTATTCCTCATAACATCATAACCCCTAATTACTATAACATATCCTAATATATTTTATTTTTACCTCTCAGTTTTGAAAAAAAAGATGATAACATTTGATATTTTTGTTCCTGATACAATTCCCTACTCCTAAACAAAACCGCCTTTCTTAACTCCGGATATTTTTGAGATGTGAATTTATTAATCCGCCAAAGAGCTCGCCGCAAAAGAAAATATTCAGCCAGTCCTGATATATGGCCATTCTCCCTTGTTGCACAAAAATAAACCTGCTCCTCTTTCGCAGGTAGCAAATATCCTCTTTCCTTAAGTACATACCTATGAATATCATCAAAACGCTGATCTCTTAAATTCCCCTCACAATTAGCACACTTTCTAGACAGACTTTCTTGAGTTACTCTATAATTTTGAAGGATATTAGATAGATTAATAAAATTATGATTTTTCACAAACCTTACCCAAAAATCATAATCTTCCAAATCCTTCTTTTCCTCATCATACCTTATTTGTTCTTCATCTATTACTCTTTTACGAAGCATTACACTTCCGTTGGCAATACAGTTTCTAAAAAGCAAAGTAGCCTTTATCATTTCTGGAGACTGTGCAGTCATTATCACTTTTTGAATAAACTCACCTTTTTCATTTATAATATTATAGGAACCTCCTACACCATCAATATTAAGATGACTGTCAAGGAAATTTACTTGTAACTCCAACCTATTAGGAGGTGCTGTATCATCTGCATCCATATAAGCTATATATTCTGCATTACACAATTCAAAGGCACGATTTCGTGTAAATGCAACCCCACGATTGTTATTGTTTTTATATAAATGAATTCTTTTGTCCTTAAGAATCATAGACTCTATTTTTTCAATACTATTGTCTTCTGAGCCGTCATCTATAACAATAATTTCGAAATTTTTATAGGTTTGATTCAGTAAACTCTGTAAAGTTTCTAAAATATAATTTTCAGCATTATAGCATGGTATACATACACTAACTCGAACTTCCATCAATTCCCCCACCAGACTGCAAAAATTTCAACGCTCTCTCCAAATCTTTATCAAAAATAAATTCACTTACTATATTCCGCAAATATATATGTTTCTCACTTCCAATCTCTATATTTTTCGTCGCGTTCTTTATAAAATTATTACATAAATGTAATTTACTTAAACCAAATTTTTTAACTAAAGTAAATAAACTATCTTTTTTATCAAAAAAATAACATCCCGTTACCTTTTTATAGTTTATAAATAAAGGAATTGCAATATCTGAAAAAATAAAAGAATCTACATTAATATGATCAAATAATTCAAATAATTCGGAACATTTTTTTATACATTTAATATTAATCTTATATGGTACACCATCCATATTTTTAACAGGCACTTCTATTACATCACGATCATTTCGTCCAATATTATAAATATTTACATATACAACATCATTATCAATTCTTTTATTAAGAATAGCCCAATAAAGCATTCGCTTTACATACCATTTATTAGGACATTCATTGCTGAAAATTATAATCTTTTTTCTAACTTTATTATCTACGTGATAATAATTTCTCCATTCTTGCCTAATCCACTCATTATTACTTATATTAGAAAGTGTATTTAGAATATCAAATAATCTATTACTTTCCTTTTCTTTTGCATATGCCTTATATCTTAATTTATATATATCTTCATTGCTATTTAAACTAACATTATTAACGTTCATTCCCAATTTATTAACATAGGCATGTATCTTTGAGGAATCCGAACATTGCATCCCAATTATCTGATTACTATAATTTCTATAATCGATAAATTTGAATCTACTACTATAATCTTCTATTTCATTCTCAGTTAAATATATAAGGCCTCCCCTTGAAACTGCAGTCAAGCGTGACTGCAGTTTAACACACAAATTTATGTTAGATTTATGAATATCATTCAAGGTTTCGGGCCGCCCGGCACCGGAAATATTCCCCGAAATCACTGCAAATCCATTCTGCCTATGAGATCCCGCAATTATATTGGCTAACAACCCATAGCTGCTATACTGCGACAATATCCTGAAATTACATTCAGAAATACAAAATAATTCTTCTACATCACCTAAATTCCCATCATAACTATTTATATAATGATATCTTAAATCATATCCGAAGGCCTGCTTTGTCCAACTCAAATCATTTGAAAAAAAATAAAATTCTGCATCTGGATGGCTATCTTTAATAAATTCAATGGCAGCATAATAAAAATTCACATCATCCTGCCATCCTAATGTTACAAAATCTCCTCTCCTTACATGCACAGCCACACTAATTTTGCCTTTTATTTCTTTCCGAAAATAATCTAAAAATACTGTTTTAACCCGAAAATTAAGATTACGTATTAAACTACTCTGTACGTTAACTAACAGATTCTGATGCTCTTTTAAAGCATCAGCAAAATCAGTTTCCTCACGATCTATATAATAATCATTTTTATTACTATAATTTATCAACATATCTGCAAAATCATTATTATTGCGGACATATTTTAACCTTTTAAAATCCTTTTTTTTAATCCCTGATGTAAATACTTTACAGTCAGGCAGAGCTAAATAACACAATGAAAGTGGCCTAAAATATCCCCTATAATAATCACTGATATCCAGCCCTAATTCTGCTCCCAGAAACTCAGCTATATTATAACCAAAAATATATTTGTTTAACTGACTTGCAAATCCGCCCATAATCTTAATAATAATCATAATAATTTATCACTTTCGGAATATCCACTAAAATAATTCATTCTTTTCTTTTACAATCATACTTCCTTTTTCAACCGACAAAATAAGATCAGCTTTCTTTATTGTAGTTAAACGGTGAGCAATTATTATCATTGTTTTTAATCCCTGGAGATTTTCAATTGATTCCATAACAGCCTGTTCTGTCTCATTATCTAATGCTGATGTAGCTTCATCCAACACGAGAATATCCGGATTATGATATAAAGCCCTTGCAATACCAATTCTTTGACGTTGCCCCCCGGAAAGTCTCACACCCCTATCTCCAACAAATGTATTTAAACCATCCGGTAAAGATTCCACATACTCAAGAAGCTGTGCCTTTCGTAAAGCTTCACGTACAGCTTCAATATCAATTTTATCTTCATCAATACCAAATGCAACATTATTAAGAATACTATCATCAGATAAATAAATTGATTGCGGAATATACCCCAACATTTTATGCCACTCATGCATATGTTCAAATATGTTCCATCCATCAACCGTTATTGTACCAGAAGTCGGAGGCAGCAATCCTAATATAATATCGGCCATTGTAGTTTTTCCTGCTCCGGAACTACCTATAAAAGCTACCGTTTTTCCTTTTGGAATTTTAAAACTTACATTATTTATGACATTTACTTCCGTATTAGGATATTTATATACTATATTGTTAATGCTTACTTCTTTTTCAAATCTATACTTATTTAATGTTGCATCTTCCTTTTCTTCAATAAATGTATGTCCCTCAACATCCTTAAAATCATTGTAAATTAACTCCAACGAAGGAAGACAATACATAATATTATTAATATAAGCATTAATTTTACCAATGGATGGTAATAGGCGAAAGGCAGCTAATGCAAAGGCTGTTAATTGTGGGATAAAAGTCGTTAATTCCCCATGTCCAAAATACAACTTGAAAATAATTGCAAACAATAATCCCGACATAACAACTGTTTCTGTTATATATTTAGGAACAGTTGCTAACATCTCATTCATTTTTGCTCCTTTAATTAATTTTTTATAATTTTCTTTATAGGCACTAACAAAATATTCTTCTCTTTCTAAGACTTTTACTTCTTTAATTCCTCCTAAAGATTGATTAATCCACTGCATCAGTTTTGAATTGTAATTTTGATTTTGTTCACCCAAACGCAAAGAAATTTTTTTTGATACCTCATAATAAAGACCTACACAAAATATGAGTAATCCTGCTACAATAACTGTTATTGAATGACTGGTATGAAACAGGAACAAACCAATTGCAATACATACAGTGATTTCAGCGATAAACTGTAAAGCACCATTAAGCAATAGCATAAATTGATTAGCATCAATTTGTAAGGAACGCTGCAACTCAGCCGCGTTTTTATTTAAATGAAAGGAATAGGGTTCTGACATGTAAGTTGCTAAAAGTTGTGTTGCAATCCTCATACGTGTCTTATATGAAAAATTTAATATACTATTCTGCATAAAGGATAAATAAATATTTTTAACTATATAAAAAATTATTATTAATATAGCTACAAATGCTATTTGTCCTTGTAATGATAATATTGGAAAAATAGTGAACATATTCTGCAAAAAACTATTTGTTTGGAGTGATTCATTATCAACAATAAGCTCAATAAAAGGCATAAAAACTGTTACTCCAATCATTTCAAAAAAGCTTCCAATAATTATCAACAGTAATAACCAAACCAACGTTATTTTAGAACTCTTATCAAAAATATAATCTAATTTTTTTAACATTCTAATCTCCACATATTATAACTTTATTTAGTTATAAACTTTTTAATAGCCTTTTTTGACGTTATATATCTCATATTAATTTTATCTTGCAAACATCTCGTTTTTATAAACGTATAAATATATGGAGGAATACTAAGCTTAATATTTCCTTTATTAATAACAGTCAAAATGTCTTCACAAAATTCTTCGCTGCTAAAAGGTCTTTGAATATTTGAATCTAATAATTTATCTATATTATTTAAATATTCATTATATCTAATTTCATCCATTAATAATAGATAATCTGCTAACTCAGAAACAGTAGAAAACTTTGAATAACTTATATAACAATTTTCCGGAACAAATTCATTTATGTTTTCAGCTCCCATATATATAGGAACAATCCCTGCTGTAAGACAATCAAATATTTTCTCAGTAATATATCCTTTGACTCCATATGTGTTTTCCAATGATAATGCAAATTTATAATTACCATAAGTTTTAAACTTATTATCCACAATTCCTTTATAGCAAGGATGCTTTTTTTTGTCCCATCCAGGTCCATATAAGTCAAAATGTTCCGGATATTTATCTTCAAAATAATCTATTACCTTTATGCGTTCACTATATAACTGTTTAGGATGCTTTGATGACTTATTCCCAGACATATTAACCAGCAATTTCCGTTCACCGAATGTTTTTTCACCATAATACTTTAAAAAATAATATGGTATATTTCTTTTAAAAATTCTATTATCATCTACCAAATCATCATTCCACGTCATAATATATGGAAAAATTTTTAATAATTTTATATATCCTTTGGCTGAATTAATAGGTTTTACAACCGCCGGTTCACTACTACAATATATCATTTTATTTTGCATTCCTGCTTGTATAACCTTATTCAACCAATAATAATTCAACGTGAAAAATAGGAAACAATCAACCTCTTCTATATTTTCATACATATCAATAGTATGAATATCATGGCCCCTATCTAAAAACGCCTTGCGTAGAAGAATATGCGAATCTAAATAGTCCGCACTTTTTGGAATAAATATAGTATCTTTTATAAGACTTTCATCCCACGGAATAATTGCTATATTCACTGCACACCTCACCCTTTATTTAACAATAAACTAATTTTATTATCCAGCCATTTCACTTTTTCTTCTATTACATAATTTTCTTTGGCATAATTTTGTAATAGCTGCCCTTTTATTATACGTTCTTCCCTATTGCAACACAACATTTTCATCGCAGCAGCCATATCTTCCTGTGTATCTACCACAATACACCCCGGCATAGTGGGAGCATGTCCAACCCTGGTAGATATAATAGGCAATCCTTCTGCAGCTGCCTCACAAAGCATAACTGGATATTCTTCTTTTATGCTTCCACACACAAAAACATCAGAATCTCTTAATAAATCAGGAATACTCTCTCTTGGCTGATTATATAAAAAATCTATCTGCCTCTTTCCGTACTCTCTTTCCAACTTAGAATTCAATTCAACTACTTCTTTATAATATGAATTTTTCTTACTGCCTACAAATATAAGCCTTGCATTCTTTATTTCTGACTGATAAAACGCTTCCAAAACAAATTTTTGATTTTTGTTGGAATCATAATTTGCCACGTAAATAAATTTAACTTCTTCTCTTGCAGATTCTACTTTTACACGTTCATAGGCCGTGTTCACAAAAAACATATTTTCAACCGCATTTACGAGAATTTCACCATTACAAAGATTATGCTTCTTTGCATACCAAACAGAAATATTATTTTCAGATAAATAAGTCACTAAATCAAATTGTGCTATATATTTATAAGCATTTTTATAATACCGCATCCAATGCCAATGATATTTCAAAGCTCTAGGGCGTAAATGAATTATATCTTTTATAATGGGATAATGTTTCATTAATCCTGAATATCCATGGGTATATAATATTTTAATACAATCCATATCGTTTAGTTTATGCATGACCCAGTCAAATGGCCAAGATTGTGTACATACAACTATTAAAACCTTAGGATTATAATCCTTAATAAAAGACAGATACTTATTTTTTTCCCCAGTAAATTTACCATCAAAACTATTTATTTTTATTCTCTCAATAGAAACATTATTATATATCTCTTTTCTAAGATAATTTTCTTTTAATTCGGTTATAACTTTAACCTCATGTTTTTTAGCTAATCCTTCCGCAATATATTGCGTAACCATCTGTACGCCATTTTTATCCGGATAATAAGTATGCACGCTTATTAATATCTTCATATTTCACCCTGAGAATCTATTTTTATCCAGCTCTCACATACAATATCATTAATTTCATGATTATTAAACCATTTTTTAGGCGCTATAACGAGTTTTTCTTGTTCTGAATTAAGCCATGCTCCCCACCAGCTAAACGTACTATTCGCAATAATATTGGCCTTACAGCTGCTCATAAGAAACATATCTAAATAGCTGTTATTTCCATTGTTACATTCAACTACTTCCATATCATTTTCTTTAAACTGCATTTTTGCCCATTCACTGTCATTTGTAAATATATAAAATTTAGGATTATCAATACTTTTTCTCATATATTCAATAGCTTTTTTATAATAACAGTTCGTACATATTCCACCATAAACCCTATAATTTTCTTTGTTCAAATAATCTCCCCTGCGGACATGAATGCTAACTGAATTATCTTCATTGATTCTCAACAAAAATTTCCTACTTTTTTCATTCATTTCTTTCGGTAATCTATAAATAGATAGAATCTGTTCCCTAATATCCTTAAAATATAATTCCGATTGCCAATACCCCGACAAATAAATATCATCCAATTCAAAGATCCGAGGCTGATATCCTAAATCTAAATTCTCCTCATATATCTTTTCTTTATCCCAGCCTAATTTCTGTTTTAATCTGCTTTTTAGAGAATTTCCTTTCCCAAAACGGCTCAATTCACTATTAGATGCCACAGGACAATCAAGGTCAAATATATCCAGCTCAAATTGCCTTAAAGTCTGCACTCTATCATTATAAAATGAAAGATCATATTTTACTTTTTTTCCCATGGAAATAAATTTCTGTCCCAAAGCATATTGGAACATCTGGTTTCCAAGACCGCCGCTTATTTCAATAATTATCATAAACAATATCCTTTTGTCTCTGCACAAATAACTTCTATAATTTTGATTGAGGCAACACAATCATCTCCCCTAATTTCCTTGAAAATTCCTCCGAAGAAAAATGGGCAAATCCAGCTTCCTGATAAAATGTTATTTCTCCAAAATATATTCTGTCATTAATAGAGTAAAAATCGGTTCTCAGGCTGACGGTTCCTTCAGCGAGCTTTCGCGAACACTCCAGCATCTCCCCAAGGCTCTCCGGCTTTTCAATTTGCACCGATGGGTCTTTAGGATATTCTATTTCTTCATCAATGTACTGCCAGTCTGTTGTATATAAATTTCGTTTATGCTCGACAAATCTGCCAAAATCAACCTGAATGAGATATGGCTCTCCGCCAAATGTATATATTTTATAATCTTTCAATTCCACATGGGATTCATCCGTCATATATTTTTCAGCTATGATCCTTGGATGTATATTCTTATATGGCCATTCTCTGCTTGGATAAAAGTAATTAGTCCTTAATGTTTTCTCTAATTTTTGCTTTGCTGACTGAATATCAAAGGTGTTCTTCTCTTTGCAGATAAGGACACTTCCTGAATCATGCGTACATTTTAACACATATTGTTCCGGAAGCATAGAGAAATCGATATCATCAACGCTGTCCCATACCCCCAGTAATGGAATAAGATAGCTCTCTCCCAGTTTTTCTTCTACATATTTTCTGACTTCATATTTATCAGCCATTATTGTATATTCCGGTTTTCTGTCATAGAGCTTCAGCCATTGCAGCTTTTCATCAAAATTGTTCGGGTTTTTCAGATCGAGTTTCTCTCCCATTCTCACCTGATAAAGCATCTCTAAATATAATTTATCCGGTAAAACCCTTTCTCCCAATGCACAAATTTTACGATATATTTTTCTTCTTACAGACAAACTTTCTTCCCGCATGAGTTTCTCCCTATTTATTTTCGTGCATTTTTCTTTTCATGATTTCTGCAGTCTGTTTTGCTAAAATTGGCAAATCACTGATGGAATCACAGATGGCCGGCAGCTTAAGCATAGTCTTCATTGATTTATTTCTTAAAATCCAAGTAAACAACATTTCTTTCAAAGTTTTTTCCATTAACTCTTTACTATAAATATTCTTTTTATCGTTGGCTTTGCAAAATACATGAATCAGTTCCTGGGCCCTGCAAAAGGTTTCTGCTTCGATATTCTTATCTTCTTTTACCCACAAAGTATATACTTTACGCATATTTTCATCCAGTACTACTCCTAACCGTTCCAACTGCCTTTCACGTATACGATCAGCATTTGCAAATTGTGTACTTCCCGATTTGCTGGATACCTGTTTTTTATGTGTGCGATAATTTAAAAGTACTTCCTGCACAATTCCTATAGGATAAAATTCACTTACCCGCTGTGCAAGGTCATAATCCTGTGCGGAACGAAAGCTTTCATCATAACAAAAATTCTTGTCAAATATAAGTTCTTTTCTCATCATAAATGTAGGATGTGCAAGTACCGGCCTGATTAACATCATTATCCTCAATTTTTCAGGATTATCTTTCAGACACCATGTCATATTTTGCTCACCGAACGTCCTTGTCTGACACCCTGTCAGCATATATTCAGGATGCAGCCTCATATATTCCACCTGCTTACGCAGCCGATCAGGCATGCAAATATCATCTCCATCCATCCTGGCTATAAATTCGCCTCGACACAGTTTCAAAGCTTTATTCAAATTCATAGTTAATCCCATATTTGTCTCATTAATAATTAATTTAATTCTGGGATCGTTAAAGCTTTTTATAATTTCTACCGTTCTATCTGTGGAACAATCATCAACAATAATTAGTTCATAATCCTCAATTGTCTGATTGAAAATGCTTTGCAGCGCTTCTTTCAAATATATCTCTTCGTTATATACTGACATAATTATACTTATCAAGGGCATGGCGGAAATCATCCTTTTCTATTTATTTTATTCAGCCTGTCCCTCCACTTTGAGGGATTATATTCCATATATTCCACATCAATCACCTCATATCCAAGTGTTCTGGTGTATGTATGGATTCCAATAATCTTTCCTGGCTTTTTACCTGAAAGCTGTATATCCTCAGGAGTTATTTCAGCTTTCATAATTACATTTCCGCTTTCCATTACTTCATTGCGATCAGACATAATGATGGAATAACCATAAATACCCTCACGGCTTCTTTGCAACGGAAGCAAATCCGAATAAGGATACCCTGCGCACCGTGAAAACCAAGTATATTGTTGCACACGGTTAAATTCCGTCTCTTCACTGGCCACAAACATACCCTCTTTATGCTTCAGGGAAAAGCGGCAGAACTTTGTCATAAGATCGTTATCCTTGCTGCATTCCGAGCCTAAAAATTGAATCTCATTTTCTTTTATTTCTTTTACAACTATATCAACTATTTTTCTGCCATCTAAAAATGTCTGTTGTTTTTCCCATTCCCCCGGGAATTTAATACAATGGTATAATACTACTTTCTCCGCTGTGGAAGTTTCGGGCATCATGTAAAGTTCCTGCTTATATTGAAATATCATAGGGTATGATAAATGAAAATTTTCTTTAATAATTATTTTAGGAGTTGTCCATTCCTTTTCCTTTCTTTCAGAAAATGCAATTCTCCCAAGTCCAGCCTTTCTGTCAAAAGCCTCCATAAATATGCATTCCTTTTCTCTGAAAGAGTAAAGAAGAGGATCCGCATACCAGAATTCTTTTGATTGTCCAAAAACATGGAACGGACTTTTCGTTTCAGGAATATCCTCCTTACTTGCTCTCTGTCGAACAGCACAAGTAAATACTGCATCATAACCAATTAACTTCAGGAAAGCAGTCGTCAATCCCATCCCCTTAATTTTTCTCAGAATAGTTTTTATACCCATATACTATTACCTTCATATTCCCTGTTTTACCCGAAGAATTCCCAATATCATAACCATAGGAATCAATCGGCGCCTGATCGCAAACCAAAAAAGCTTCTGTTTCATATGGAAGCCATCTGTATTCATATTGCGAATTACTTCCTTCACATATGAATGGTTACATATTTCCCTTATCATCTGATATGTTTTCCGCACTCCAGTTTCCCTGCTCCGCAGAATTTCCTGCTTAACACAATCCATTAGGGTAATCCACAAAACCATATTTATTCTTTCACTAACAAGTTCTTCAACCTTATAGTCACAGGCATACCGGCTAAGTGTATTGCAGAAATCAATTGTCAATTCAAGACGCTTTTCCTGATAGCCTTTTGTAAATGAATCAGCCTTCAGACAATAATGGTAAAAAGGATGCGAAAGTGTAACCACTTTTTTAATATATTTACAATAATCCAAGCAAAAAAGCGTATCCTCACTAAATACCTTGCGTTCTGACAGAAATCGAATCTTATTGTTATTAATAATTTCAGTCCTGAACATTGACATACAGGCAGAAACACCTCTTAAATCATCTAACAGGGGATCATCTCCGAAATAATGAAGCAAAAAGGATGTATATACCGCATTATTTTCATATAATCTTTCATCTACTTTAGCCTTGTAAACAATCTTTCCTTCTGTATCATGCTTCACATAGCTGTAACAGCACAAATCAGCTCTACTGCTTTCCATGGTATTCCATAAAACTTCAAACGTATCCGTATCAATATAGTCATCTGAATCCACAAAAGTAACATATTTGCCCGAAACACATGAAAGGCCGGAATTTCTTGCCAATCCCTGCCCCTCATTTTTTTTGCTTATGACCTTTATTCTGCTGTCCTTTTCCGCAAATTGCCGACAAAGCTCCCCGCTTCCATCTGAGGAGCCATCATCAACTAAAATAATCTGAATTTCCCTTAATGTTTGATCTGTCAGCGATTTAACGCACCTTTCCAGGTATTTTTCCACATTATATACCGGTACAATAACACTTACCCTTGTCTCCATTACAGCTCCCATTATCATGCCATATAGTAGTATAATTCAAAATATAATAAATTCCTACAATTTCTTATTTTCACAAATATCCATGATAAAATCATAAATCCCCACAGCCATATTTTTCTCATTAAATACTTCATAAATCGTACAGGCTGCCGTCTTTCCTATCTGTTCTGCTCTCTCCGGATGTTCCAGCAGGCTTTCAATGCTTTTCTTCAGCGCCATAACATTTTCCGGTTCATAGAGCAGCGCATCGCTTCCATCTCTTACGTATTCCCTGATACTGGGTACATCAGCAACAATAACCGCTTTCCCTAATGCCATCTGCTGCTGAAGCGTCATCTGTCCATAGGAATAATTAAAACTTTTCAGAGGAAGAATCCCAAATAAACTGCCTGAAATCAAACGGATAAGTTCGATTATATTTACTTTTGCAAACACTTTAATTCTGGGATCCGCACACTCTATATCTGCATTACCTATCATATAAAGCTTGACATCTGTCTGAATCAGCTTATAGGCCTCTATTAATGTATTCCAATCTCTTTTATTATAGCCAATGCAGATAATATATTTCTGCAGCCCGCCATTTTCCTGTTCCTGATATCTGAAAAAATCCGTATCGGTTCCAAATGGAATATATCTGCTTTTTTCTAACAGCCAGGGATGACACTTCCGGTAATATTCATTCTGACATTTTGTATGATAAATAACACCATCTAATGATTTACTTGCAAACTGCATGACCCGCAGCGCCTTGCCGCTTTCCTTCGCACTGTTAAAAGCCCCGATATCAAATACAATATGTTTATATTTTCCTTTGCCAAAGAGCTTCCGTAAAAGGCACAGAACAATTCCACTCTGCATTCCATGTGAAAGTACCACATCATATCGTCTTAATCTGGGCAATATCCTCAGTGTCTGCCAAATGTAAAACCTGAGTTTATTCTGTTCAATCCCTTCCCATGCCGGAAAGGAACGGATATCTACGACATCTACGGTAACATCTTCAGGAAAATACCTGAAAAACCAGTACCTCTCTCCGTTAACAACATAATCCGGAGGCTGCCTGTCTTCAGGGGCTTCAGAGGTATATTCCACCTTCCAGTTAACCAGCATCAGAATTTTCATTTACTTATCCTTTTTTGCCTCTTTAATAAATTTGTTCTCACTCAGGCTGTATTTTCCGCCTTTAAAAATCTTGTGCTTAACTACCCACCAGCCAGGCACCCAAATATATTTATGCATAGCCGGCGAGGCACTTCCAATCATCCAACAATTTCTTGTACAGTTTCTGGCGCAATCCCTCACTTTTTCTGCCTGCTGTGAGTTCCACAGCTCATCCCACGACTGTTCTTTTAAATTTCCCATAACAGCCTTTTTTTCCATACCGTTACAGGGAATAACATCGCAAAAAGGATCAATAAAAAATGCATTTTTAGACATATCACATGGAAGCAATCTCTTATTTCCATAAATATAATTAATGAGTCCGTGATTAAAATAAGCCCTGAACCATTTTTTAGGAGAATTGCTTTTCAGCAGTTCATTAATCAGTTTTTCAAAATTTTGTGATACTTTGTATTTATCATCTATTTTATTATCAGTTTTTCTAAAATAAAATGAATTATGAAGCGTAGCCGTAGCAAATTCCATTCCCAATTCGTTTGCCTTTTCATATAAAGGAACCAGATCTTCGCAGTTCATATCCTGAACTGTCATGCCAAACCCAACATCCGGATGTCCCATTTCTACGAGTTTCTTTAATGTACCATACCCTCTGTTGAATCCGTCCGGAATTCCTCTTATTTTATCATTGGTCTCCTGAAGTCCTTCTATGCTGATTCTAATTCCCACCTTGGGAAATTCTTTGCATAAGGCTATGATACGATCCGTAAAATACCCATTTGTTGAAATTACGATTCTGTCCGACTTTTTATAAAGTTCCCTTACTATTTCGGGAATATCCTTCCTGATAAATGGTTCACCGCCTGTAATATTTGTAAAAGCCATTTCCGGCAGTTTTTTTATTACATCAAGCGTTATTTCATCCTCTGGCCTTGTCGGATCCCTGAAACAATCACACATATTACAATGGGCATTACAGCGATAGGTCACGATTACCGTTCCATATAATGTTCTTCTTGCCATCTTATTTATCTCCATAAATTTTTAAAATTTTCTCACAATACTTCTCTGCAGTATCAAATGTGACATTCCTGCAATTTTCTATATATCTGTCTGTTTTTTCTTTATTATGCCACAGTTCATATATTTTTGCATACAATTCCTGCTCATTTTTACTTGTAAATAGTTCTCCGGTTTCCCCATCTGATATGAGTTCTGGTATCCCACCTAAATTCGCTCCCAATACAGGAGTTCCGTAAATCTGAGATTCCATTACTGAAAATGGACAGTTTTCATAACACTCCGAAGGTATCACTGAGAATCTTGCCTCCCCTATAATTTGCTGAAGCTTTTCCCCTGACAAAAATCCTTTATTTGTAATATTTTCTACCTTATTAATCTCTTCTACCATCGGACCACTGCCTACAAAAACAAAGGGAATTTCCGGCATTCTCCGGCATACCTTCAGCAAAGTCTGAATGCCTTTTTCTTCCGAGTATCGGCCGAAATATACAACATAATCTTTCTTTATGACAGCTTCTGTCTTTATAGACGGTCTGTCCACAAAATTATGCATAACTATCAATTTATTTCGAATAGCCTTATAGGTTTCCAGTTTCTTCTTCAGGAACTCGCTGGGGCAGATTACACAATCTATTTCTTCATAGGTATTAAGAATATGATATAACGCATGCTCAAATGCAGCTAACAGGCTTTTAGTCCCCGAACCATGAAGACATCGGTTTTTTATGCAATTACTAACTCCATTGTCAATACACTTCGTACATATATCCCCTGTCAGCGGATTTCTCATCAGATGATTTGGACACACAAACTGACTGTCATGTGCCGTATATATAATTTTAATCTTTCTGGCCGTCTTTTTTTCAAAAGCTCTTATTTCATAAATAATTGAGGGCGTAAGCTGAAAATTAAAATTGTTGAGATGTACCACATCAGGTGTAAAACGGTTAAGCACATTTCGTATCTTTTTTCTGGCCTCCACCGAATAAATAATTTGAAAAGGATACAATAGCTTCTTTATCCGGCCTGTGTGGAAATCCATATCTGATGTATAACTCTCCGCTTCATTTCCAACAATACGGCCCTCATGCTCCATCCCAAAATATTGTACTTCATGCCCTTTTTTTTCGAGAGTCTCACCCAGCTTAAAAATATAGGTTTCCGATCCCCCATTAGGATATAAAAATTTATTTACTATCAATACCTTCATTTTCTTACTCTCTTTTTATCCATCAAACCAAAATATATGCCACAAAGTATAATTGTCACACACCAGCCGGCTATAACGCCTGCAATACCCACCGTAACAGTTCCTCTTATAAGCTCCAGCCAAATAATATTTCCCTTTAAAACATACAAATCTGTATTACCATCTGCGGTCCCTATAATTTCTCCCTGAAAATCAGCAGGTAAATTGTTTCTGTCCAGTTTTACTTTTTCTCCGCCCCAATAATCACTGATTCCCGAATCTGCATATATCGCATCCGGTACATCTGCAGTTTTATAATAAAACACCCCTACACCAAGCCCAAAAATCAGGCCCGTAATCAGGCTCAATCTCCATCCTTTTTTTACAACTCCTGAAAATTTATCTTTTATCTTTCCTATCCCTTTTAAAGGCACTGTTACATAATTCTCGGCCCAGGGAAACAGACATAATTTTTTATTCCACCAGATATCCGGCTTTTTCTCCTGCAATTCCTTCAAAATAACATAATAACACTCTCCTATAAAAATCAGTGTCAAATTCTTAAATGACAAATTTGCCATAAAAGGCTCTGACATACCTGCCACCAGAAAACCCGTCATAATTGCCAGCTCTTTTCTACGCATGAGCTTTACTTCTCTTCTTATTGTCACAAAATATCCTATCGAAATAATTGCGAATAAAATAATGCCATAATACATTAAAATATAAACATAAGAACAATCTATATTATAATCCTTATCCGGCAAATCCGTAAACCTTGTCCCAAAAAGAGAAATCCGCTGTTCCGTCAAAAAATATCGGGAAAGATTCCACCTAGTATTCATCATCTTGTTAAATATATCAAACAGCTTTCCTTTAATGAGTACCGGTCCCAATACAGAAAGCAAAGCACATACCGGATAAATGCACTGAATTAATACTTTCTCTCCTCTGGTAAACTCCTTCCGCAAATTAAAATACAGGTTGGCAAGCAGATAAACCGTAGTAAGAATCAACCCGGTATAGCTTACAGAATACAGAAAAATATAGAAGTTGCCCCCATATAATAATGCTGTTGCAATTATCAACTGTTTCCTGTTCAGGTTGGCGAGATAGAAAAAGAAAGCCAGAAGAATAACATAAGAAATATGGAGCACATTGGGATGTGGATACCCAAGGCTCCATCTGATAATATGTCCTAAACCCAATTTGGAATGGACAAGCGCGAGATCCGGTATCTGCTTTAACAAAGCCAATACAATAGTTGATAAAAATGCCACTGTCCATACTGCAGCACCTACTTTAAAAACCCTTTTTACAGGAACATGTTTCATGCCTGCAACCACCAGCACATAGATAAAAGCAGCCATTTCTCCGGAATTACGGTAAGCCAGTACTCCAAAAGCCATCAGAACGAGCATCTGCACTAGTTCACCTACAGTATGCTCAGTCAGGCACACTTTTACCACAAAACAGAAAAAAGCGGCAATAATACACAGTCTAAAGGATTTCATCCCTTCATACAGGCCAATTCCTTTGGCAAACAACATTATAGCAAAGAATAAATAATAGAATATTTCTTCTGGCCTGAAACCTGTCCCGCGTTCGGACCCCATATTATATACGGCGTTCTTCTGTTCCATTTATCTATACCTGTCTTACTTTCCTTTTTCTTTCTGCATGTAAAGATAGATTGTTCTGTCCACCACATCATCCCAGTTAAAACGGCCGCAGATATAGTCTGCGCTCTCTTTTCTATACTTTTCCACAATATCCGGTCTTGTAAGAAGTTCTTCCAACTTTCGTTTAAGATCTTCTACATTTCCTTTTTGGAAGGAGCATGCTTTATCCTGGACAACTTCCATATTCTCATCAATATCACTAACCAGGCAGCAATTTCCATAGCTCATAGCTTCCAAAAGACTGACTGCCATTCCTTCCACATCGCTTGGCAATACGAAGATATAGGAATTGGAATACAATTCTTCCAATATTTCTCCCTGTACGAATCCAGTCATTACAATGCGGGAGTCCTCCTGTGACATCGTTGTTATCTGATCCATATAATCATGAGAATGACTGCTTCCACCGGCAATTACCAGCTTTTTGTCGGTCGCAATATCTTTAAATGCATCTATCAGATAATGCAGCCCCTTTTCTGGAACAATTCTAGCAAGGAACAGAATATATTCATCTTTCTCCAGTCCGTATTTCTCTTTAATACAGTTTATCTCTTTATGTTCCGGGCATATAATACCATTAGGAATATAGCTGGTTTCCCGTCCGTATTCTTTCTGGAAATAATCTTTCATGTTCTCAGACAAAACAATCAGTTCGTCCGCATGCTTTGCCGCCATTTTTTCTCCGAATCGCAATACCTTCGATGCAAAATTACCCCATTTAGATCTCTGCCAGTCCAGTCCGTGTATGGTTGCCACAACTCGTATACCAAATAATTTGGGAATCCAAATCATTGTGCAAGGCCCTTCTGCATGAAAATGGATGATATCATAGCGTCCGAACAATGAACGGATTGTTGCCAGAAAAGAATAGACTATTGCATTCAATGAACTGCTGCTTGGCGTGGGAATCGTAAAAATCCTCACACCATTATAATATCTTTCTCTCTTTTCGTCAAATTCCTTACCGGAAACATGATAACCAAACCGGTTGTAGGCATCCACCTCACACCCCAGTTTTACCATCCTGGTCGATAATTCGTCAACCACAATTTCCACGCCGCCTTCTCTGGAAGGTATTCTTTTATGGCCAATCATTGCAACCCGCAGAGGCCTGCCCTTTTTCCCACGCGGAATCTCTTTGTCGCATGCAGATATTGGCCCAGATACATAATGTTTCCTGTCGATCCCGTTTTTTCCTTTCAGCCATTCTCTGAACAGATAAAAAACGAAGGAAAAATTAGTATCCAGATATCTTGGAAAAAGCCTCTTAGGATCCTGCCCAATACGAAACAGCCACTCCATACAGAATTCCTGCATCCACAATGGTGCTCTTTTGATAGTACCGGCATGAAAATCAAAGCCGGCGCCAACACCAAGCATAACACCGCATACTCTGCCGTCATGCGCTGCCATCCACTTTTCCTGCTTGGGAGCCCCAAGACCTATCCAAATAAAATCAGGATTGCATTCATTGATATTACGGATTGCTTCCTCATCCTCTTCTTCCGTCATAGGACGGAACGGAGGTGAATACATGCCGACGACATTCATTTTGGGATATTCTTCTGCAAGCTTTACCTTTAAGGCATCCAGCGTTTCCTGCCGGCTTCCGTAAAAATAATGCCTGTACCCTTTTTTCTCGGACAATCTGAATATTTCAGGCATTAAATCCGGCCCGGGAACCCTGCCGGCTTCTTTAAATCCGGTATGGCGCTGTACAATGGATAACGGCTTGCCATCCGGAATATTCATTGCCGCGTTGTTTTGTACCTCTCTGTATTCACCATCCCGATAAGCCGTAACCGTAGTATGCACATTAGAGACACATATATAGTGTCCCTTAAGTTCATCCAAATGCTGTTCTATATAACTGACTGTCTTTTCCATATCAGTTATATTAATTTTTGTTCCCAATATACTGCTGTAGTTCAATTCTGTTGTCATTCATTTTACCCTTAACCTAAAGATGATATTATCAGCGATGAAGCCTGTTTACCACAGCATATGCCTTATCTCTGAAAATTGCAAATAAGTACCTGAACTCTGCGGTTCCTCCAAAAAAAATCAAGAAAATCCCATTGAAAACCAGAGTAATAATAACTATCATTACGGCAAAAGAGGCAATCGTTACCTCTTTCATAAATATATTGCTGCACAGCACGCAGCATGCGGCCGCCAGTATAATGACCGCTGCATATCTGACCGTATCATAAAAATAACTTGTCGCTTTTCTTTCAAAACAGACTCTGTATATAATAACAGGCCGGATTATATTGGCCAGCAGGCCGGATACAATTGTCCCGATATAAACCCCTATCAGTCCGATTTTAATTACCAGCACTACGGAAATAACAAGATTCACCGCTCCCTGTACTAATGGAAGGTATTTATCCTGCTCAAAGACACCTGCAGCAGTTTTATAATTAGATAATACTACCCGTTCGCCCTTAAAGTAGTAGTCAATCAAAATCGCTGCAATAACAGCCCCAGGTAAAATCCATTTATCTCCAAGCCACAGTTTTATTAAAGGAGTCAACAGTATATAAAAACCCACAGCAGAAAAACCGTATATCCAGGAAGCAAAAAAACGGTAAATACAAAACATGTTGTATTGTTTTTCCCTGGACTCCGTGGCAATCAGGTTGCCAAAGCTGGATATTACAGAATTAAAAATAATATTAACAAAGTTGGATACAGAGGATATCACCATATTATAGTTATCAACCATACCCGACATGGCAACGTTGATAAACCCTGATATTATAATGGAGTCTGTCTGAAGTCTGGCCACATCCCCGACCTTATGACAGACAAGCGCCCCTGTTTTTCTTTTAATATCAGAGGTTTCTTCTTTAGTAAGTTTTTCCACATTTTTCTCTTTTAAATATGGATACTTATAATTAAGGTAAATATTTGCAAATATTTTCTGTGCCAGCTCTATAACGGAAGCGGAGATTAAGTAGCCATAAAAACTTGAGGTAGCAAGAATCACTATTGTCTGAACCAAGGTAGTCACAATTTTAGTGATAGTTATAACATTCGACTGAATATAATTCTTCTGTTCAGCATTGGACAGGCTGTATTTATACGCCACAAAATAAGAGCTTACCGTATTAAAAAGAAATATCAGGTAAAAATTTATCAAATCCTGGGTACTGTCTATTCCAATAGGATCTTTAATTATATATTTTAAAAACGGTACCAAAATCAGACCTACTGCTGCAACAATAAAAGCAATCATACGATATGCCTTTTTGTAAAACTGCATGTAAGCCTTAACCTTTTCCCTGTCACCTTTCGCAACCGGAGCATAGAGACTGAAATTTATTGCAGTGCCAACCCCTAATTCAGCCAACGAAAGCACGGACAAAATATTGGTATATGTGCTGTTAATTCCAAGAAGTGTTTCATCCAGGCGCATTATAAATACATAACGCAGGATTGCATTTAACAGCAGTGTAATTATATTACTGACGTAGCCAAACATAATATTTCTGGCTGCATATTTTACTCGTCCCATTCACTGCTTCTTTCTTTTTCAGTAGTTTTAGTATTTTATCATATTATGACAGATTATTCCACCCAAACGAGCTAATTTCCTCTCCCTCTTAATATGCACATTTTTCCTTTTTCTATAATATAACATATTACCCTAGTAATTCCAACCATAGGAAATATTCAGATTACGATTAATATACTTGCAGATATCATACGTCCCAATCATACGAGATAATAAAAAAAGTATATTGTTATGACAGTTTGCCATTTTTCAACTAAGTTTTCAGACAATTCTGCCTTCTTCATCAATTATAACCCAATTTTCCCACAATTCATGCATTCGTTCCGGCTCAGCCTGCTGGCTGTTTTTATGCTTTGCCGGTCGTATTACAATTTTTTTCTCTGTCCTGTTAAGCCTTGCCCCCCAGAAGCTGAAGGTGCTGTTGGCACAGACATTATGCTTGCAGCAACTCATTAATTCCATGTCATAAAAGCTGTCAGCGCCGTGATTCCAATCAACAACGGTATATTCCTCCCCCTTATAATGTTCGCGCAGATAGGCCGGATCATCGGAAAATAAATAAAAATGAGGATTCGTTACTCTGTTACGTATATATCCCTCCGCCGACTTGTAATAACTGTCTGTACAGATTCCTCCAAACATGGCTGCATTTTCAGGGTCCAGATAATCTCCGCGTCGGATATGAATACTGACTGAATTTTCTGAATTCATTTTATTTTTTAACATATTATTCTGAATATTATCGGTTTTAGGAAATATTATTTTACTCTGAAGGAGCGGCATAATATCATGATAATATTTTTCGCAGGCCCAATGTCCCTCCAAATATACATTGTCTAACTTAAAAATTTCCGGATGAAACATTTCACTTTCATAAAAATGCTTGTTTTTGGAAGGAAACAGTTTTCGTTCCAATTTATTAAAAAACCCTTCTTTTCCCAAAAGAGCCTCTCTCTCCTGGGGAGTGCAGGCTTCATAAGTGAGATTATCAAAAAACCTCAGCTCCAGGCTGCGTCTGGCTAATACATTTTCCTGCATAGAAGCATTGTCAAACCATGATGTATCAAGCCGTGTTTCCTTTCCTAAAGCCTTAAACTTTTCATATAAAGCATACTGCTGCATCTGGTTTCCCAAACCGCCCATAACTCGTATTACTATCATCTACTTCATTCAATCCTTCCTGCACAAAATAGTATATAAAAGCATATATGTTCAGAATATTCTGACTGTTTGCAAATATACTAACAATTTTCGCATTTTAATATTTTTACTATTCTATTATTTGTAAGTTATATGATTTCTGTTATTAATCCACAATTTTCCAACAATATACATTTATTTCTGACTAATAATACTATTTCAAAAAACAATTATATTTTGTAGCACAACTTTCAAGATATCATAATATAGTTCTGAAAATATACAATCTCATACAAAATTTCAAAAATATTCCCGCTTTTCGGGCAATTATTATTAGCGTCAGTATATTCGCACATTTTCTGTTATCCATTAATCCTGTCATACAATTCAAAGATAATCTTTCCTGCTCCACAACGGAAAACAGAGGGCCTTCTCATTACCCAGATAAGAAGTTTATTTACATTATCCTCCGGACGAATTTTATACTTATCAGCTATTGTTTTCACATGTTCAGCTTTACAAATTTTTTTCGTTCTGTCTGTGAAGCCCTTTTTGCCGCCGCGCAGTTCATTTTTAACAGCCAGCATAAGAAGGAACAGGCTTTCCTTCTCCCATTGTTCTTGCCAATCTGTAATACTCTTAGAGCTGAATATTTCTTTAATCGCGTCTATCAGAAGGCATATTCCATCGTACATTCCCGCATCATATTTGTGTACCATAGAAGCATCGTTATAAAAATAGTGGTAATGCAGCGCTTCCTTTAATATTACCACCCTCCTGCTGTCCAATAACGCCGGAAGAACAATGTTTACATCCTCTCCCATTTTAATGCCGGGATTGCAGTAAATCATATTATCCACAATCAATTCCCGGGGAAAAAGCTTCATGCACCGTGACATTGATATGGTACGCCGCTCATTTCCCAATAAATTTCTTTTAATTGAATTCTCCAGCAGAGCACCTTCATATATACCCGGCGATAGCTCATGAAAATGGCTGGTTGAATGTCCGTCTTTCTCGATCACGAAGTTTCCACAGATAACTTCTCCCGGAATGCCCGCTGCCTCCTTAAGCATCTCCTCCATCATATTGGTTTCTACCCAGTCATCACTGTCAATAAAGCTCAGATAATCCCCGGCAGACACATTAACCCCTGCCATCCAGGCCGACATCAGGCCGCCGTTTTGTTTGTGAATTACACGGATTCTTTTGTCTCCAGCCGCATAAGAATCACATATTTGAGGTCCTCCATCTCTGGAACCATCGTCCACAAGAATAATCTCAAGATTACTGTATGTTTGATTAACTATACTGTTAAGACAGCGTTCAAGATAGTTCTCTGCATTATAAACCGGAACAATCACACTTATTAGCTTTTGCTTCATTGTACTTTCCACTCCAACCTGGGATAACAGACAGAATAACAAATTTGTATATGTTAATTTAATTTTAAAAGTTATTTGTCGCAATTATATAAAAATATTGTTTTATTTTCTGATAATTACAATTTTCACTTTAATATGACTGTATTCAAAATTGAAACTATTAATCTTATTGTCTTTAATATATGTTTTATAATGAATTCAGCTTATTGTTGGTAAAGCCTTTTTAAATCTTAATACACTTTTTATTTTTAATAATTTTCAGCAAAACATACATATCCTAATTATATTTACAAAGAATACAATATTTTCTTTTATTCGTAAGTAACTCGCCTTATTAAACAGCAAAATTATCTATTGCCTATATATTGTCAGATTTTTTTCAATATTTTATGTTTATTTCTGACAATTATTTTGTTAGCCCAATATATTTATGCCTCTTCCTGTATTATAGCATCTAACCCTATACTACTTCTTTAAATGCAGCACCCTCCCCGGTACCCCGGCTACAGTTGCTCCATTCTGGTTTATAGACCGTGTAACCACGCTCCCGGCACCAATCGTAACTCCATCTGCAATCCTGATATCCCCAATGACCGAACATCCCCATCCCGCAGTCACGTTTTTGCCAAGCACAGGGCTTTTTGTTCCGGCACCGGTATTTCCCACACAGAAATTGCCTGTAACATGGCAGTTTTCCCCGATCCTGGCGTCCTCATTCACTACAATTGGGGCTATATGATAAATCAGCAGACCTTTTTCAAAACAATTTTCCGGGATTTCAAAGCCCAGCCGGTTCCCCAGCACATATTTCCTGCGGTGGTACCAGATAAATGCCGCCTTATCCCAGAACGTATTCCTGTTTTTATGATACTCCGCATGCCTTAATGTCCACAGATACTGCCATATCCTGTAAAATTTGGAACGCAGAAGCCATGCCGGCAGCCAGGAACTGTTTTCTCCCCCGAAATACAACGCCCTCTCGTATGCAAGATATTCTTTTAAATCCTTTTTGTCCTGTATCATGATATCCCCTCATGGCATAATGGCCGCATCACCTGCATCCCAGGCTTCCAGAATTTGCAAACTTCCTGAATCACCACTGCAGACTTTCATTAATTACATCAAAAACCTTCCTGTTTACCTTCCGGTAATCAAACTGAAGGGATTTTTCATAGGCTGCCTTCGCATAACGTTCATAATCCGCCACGATTTTGTCCATTGCGGAATGAATGCTCTCCACGCTTCCATCCGTAACCTCAGAATCCTTTCCGTAAGTCAGCACTTCCTTAATCCCGCCGACATCCGTGGTAATCACCGGCAGTCCCCGGCTTATGGCTTCCAGGATAATCATGGGAATCCCTTCAAACGTTGAATTCATAACAAGCATATCGGCGGCCTTCATCGTTTCCTGTACTTCATCCGGCGATACGGCACCGGCAAAATGAATCCTCTCGTTTCCGTCTGCCAGCGTTTCCAGCTGCTTACGCTCTTCACCGTCACCCAGTATCGTAAAATCGCAGCTTCTGCCATAGCTTTTAACCGCTTTAATCATAGGTCCCACGTTTTTAACGGCCGAGAGCCTTCCCGCATATAAAAAGTGTATTTTATCCTCATGCAGTTTTCTTTCTTCATAAGGATGCACCACAATAGAATTTCCCACATGCACCGTATGTTTATTGTAAACGCTGTAATTTTCCAGTGTTTCCTGTTCCAAAACAAAGATAGCCGTGCTCTTCTTTATCACATGGACCAGAAAACCCTGAAAAGCTTTTCGTATAAAAGGCGCCTTTTTAAAAAAACGTACCCGCTGCCACATATCCAGATAGGTTCCATGGGAAAAAACATAGCAGATGGCGCCGGGCCTGAGAAAACGTACTGCGCCGAAGGCCTCCGGAGTATGGATATAATTGCAGTCCTCCCTGGTTAACCCTATCAGCTTCCGATATTTCCACAATCCTTTAACATATTCCAGTCGAAGGGATTTTTTCACCTTGCTTAAATCAGCTGATGCCTGAGTCACGGCCAGAAAAGAGTATTCGCCTCCACCGTTGGATATTCTTTTAACCTTACCAACTTCGCTGGCATCACATGACACCCCTACAAGAAGAACCTCTCCTGTATGCTCCGGATATTCCTGTGAAAGGAATCTGAGAAAATTTTTTATGCTTGTCACCTGTCCGCCTACGGGATAATCCCTGTAGTTGCAGGTATCATACAATATAAGACGCGGCTTTCCCATCTACACTTCCTCCATCATCCCAAACAACCGCAGCGCAGGCCCGTCCGCCCAGGGATAGCTTCCGTATCTTTGCGGATACTGGCTGAAGCCGTCGCACTCCGCCGAACACTGCTCCACCCTGCCGTTTTTCATATGTGCGAGCAAATATTCGCCTGCACGCAGCACATTTTCTTCATAGTGACCGTCCAGATTTTCAAACTGCATCCCCCGCAGCAACGCACAGGCAATCATGGCCGTGGCAGAGGAATCACTGGGGCCATCCTGTGCCTGCAGCTGCCAGGGGAAGCTTCCGTCTTCCTTCTGAAAACCCACCACAATAGCGGACAGCTTTTGAAAATGGTCCCGCAGGAAACTAAACTGCGGTGTTTTTTCCGGAAGATAGGCCAGACTCTCAGAGATTCCTGACATCAGCCAGCCTACGGCCCTGCCCCAGCCGATAATACCGTATTTTACGCCGGTATCGCTGTCAAAACCGTGGTATGGCAGTCCCGATGCCGCGTCCATCCCGCCCTCCAGGAAGTGCACCATTTGAACGACGCTAAGCTTAACCGCCGTCGTATCCTCTGTCAGGATACCGTAACGGCATAAAAAAGGGCAGACCATACCGATACCATCGGCATAAATATGGCTTCCATCCCTTAGCCTGTAAGGAAGATTTCCCCTGGAATCCGCCGGATACTTCAGCAGGTAGGCTGCAAGGCGCTGGGCGCCTGTCATGTATTTTTCATTACCGGTTCTTTCATACAAATCAAGTAAGGGAATGCCGTTCGTTATGTTATCCACATAGTATATCGGCATTTCCTGCTTTATCCACCTGTTAAAGTATCTCTCCAACGTATTAATACTCACATTGTCTGAGGTACCTCTGCAAACTTCCGACAGTCCTCTGGCAAGCAGCGCATTGGGCCAGTAAAACCGATCCACGGGCGGTATCTGCTGAAAAAGCAGATATTTTCTGATACGCCGCTTGGTCTTTTCTTTTTTCCCCAATATCGGATAGGTGAACAGCTGCTTCGCCACATTTTGCTGCAGCGCATTTACCTTCTGGATTGTTTCCGTTCTTTGTATCAGTTCCTGTAACCGCTCCATACAGTCACTCCCCTCATTCTGCCAGTTTTCCCAGTATTTTTCCCATTTGCCTGGCACGTTCCAGATAAGCCGGCATAACCTTTTCCAACCGTGTTTTTACAAACTGTTCCTGGTTTTTAAGCCATTCAAAGCCTTCAATCAGTTCCCCCTCCTGACGCAGGCTCTGCACCGGAAGCACATAATCCTCCCAGGTGCCGAACAGATCCTTGGCAATTCCCCTGGCTTTTACCGAGTACCCTACCACCAGGGTGGGAACCAGCGATGAATAGGCCGCTATCGTGGCATGGGTTCTGGCTCCTATAAAAAAACGGCACCTGGCGATATAGCCCTTCAGTTCCTCGCAGCCGCAGTCCTCAATGAGAACTATTCGTCCGGTTTCCTTAAAGTCTTCATACAGTCGTTTTAAAACCGTTCTGTCATCATTGTTTTTCCAGACCACATGGGGAATCAGCGCCACATTCATCTGCGTGGTATCAAGAATATGCCGGATTAGCGCCCTGTAATTTTCCATGGTAATCCCCGGCACCGCTTCATTTTCCACCACCAGCGGACTCACATTCAGCCCTACCATGCCGCCCTCCGTAAAATTCTCCGGCAAAGGCTTTTTTATTGTTTCAAGAAGAAATGCAGGATCTGGTACAAGGTAGGTATTGTCCTTCAGCCCTGCATCCTGCAATGCCTGCCAGGTAATGGACTCCCGTGCTATGATGCTGCTGTAGCGCCGCATATCATCAATAATATCAGGTTCAGCCAGCAGCTCCGGTTCTATGGAACAGCCAAGCAGGACCGTTTTCGCCCCCTGACTGTTGAACATCTGGTTGGCCAGCTTTAAATCCTTTAAAAGAAGATCATAGCAATAATTATCGCCGCCGATGGAGATGTTCAGCGCCCGCAGGTTCCTGCCGCATACCTCTCCGAACCGATAGCGCAGCGCAGCCTCCGGATCATGCAAATAACGTTCCTTCAGATAATAATATACATGAATGAAAAAATTTTCCCTGATTTTCTTTTCCTCAATCAGCGTACATAAACCCTTCAGAGAATACCTTTCATCCTCCGCAGCGCTGTTGGTTACGATGATTGCAGGCTTGGGCAGCATTTTGCATACGGTATTGGCAATTGCTTCGCATCCATGATTTCCGCTTCCCGCGTGCATATACAGAACAATTTTATCTTTTTTCAACGGAGTCTCACCTTCCTGTTTTGATAAAAATCCGGCTTACCGGCGCCCTTTCCAATGGTGGTACAGCCCCAGATACAAAGACGGTGCTAAAAGAAACAAAAGCCCCTTCAGCTTATATCCCGCCGGAAGTCCTCTTCTTACCATCCGGTCCCGGGCTGCTTCTCTGGCAGCTTTACGGCATACTTCTGTATAATCTGCCATCGCCCTTCTTTCCTCTGCCGGGAGCAGTGCCAGCTTTCCGGCCGTAAGAAGCGCCGCCTGAAAAAGGCTGATATCCGCTTTTGCCGTATAATCCGGATACAAAAGCTTTATTTTTTCCCGGGCCTGCTGCCAGCAGGTTATCTGATCCATGTATGCAGGCTTAAATCCTGAAAACATGGCGCCATCATCATTGATATAGTAACAGTATTCCCTTGTCTTTATCAGGGAAACCTTCTTCAATGCAGGGAGCAGGTCTATGAGGAACAGCAAATCCTCCCCGATTGTCAGCCCTTCCTGAAAACGCGCCTCCTGAAGTATTTCTTTTCGAAAAAGGATACTCCAGCATCGGGTATTTCCGGCCAGAAGATATTCTGCCACATAGGCTTCCACCGGCATGGAGATGTGCTCCGGATATGTTTCTTCCATACCCGCCGCTTCTCCGTCTCGTCTTTCCTTATCCGCATTTTCTTTATCCGGAGGCTTTTTATCTGAGAGCTTTTTATCCTGTCTCTTCAGAAGCTGTGTGCTCTCTCCTGTTCCACAGTCCCTGCGAAACTGCCTCCGTTCCGCTTCCCCTGCCTCCTGAAAACCGCACATAGCCATATCGCTGCCGTCTTTTTCCAGGCATTCCACCTGATGCTCCAGCATTTCCGGGCACAGCCAGTCATCCGCATCCACGAAGGCAATATAGTCACCGGAGGCCTCTTTCAGCCCCAGGTTTCTTGCAGAGGATACGCCGCCGTTTTCTTTCTGGAGCAGCCGGAAGCGGCTGTCCTTTTCACAAAAGCTTCGGCAGATGCCAGTGCTGTCATCCGTGGATCCGTCGTCTACCAGCAGCACCTCCAGATCAGTCCAGGTCTGCAAAGCAATGCTCTGCAGGCAGTCGGGCAGAGGCCCGGAGGCATTATAAACAGGTATGATCACCGAAATTTTAGCACTCACCTGGCCAACTCCTCCCAGTATGCCGTAATGCGGCTGTCCCAGCCGAACCGCTTCACATTCTCATAACCTTTTCTTATCAGCTGCTGTCTGAGTTCTTCCTCCGTCAGAATCCGGTTCAAGCATTTTACGCTCTGAGCATAGTTATCCGGATCTGTGAGAAGGCCGGCATCTCCCACCACCTCAGCCAATGCCGTCCTGTCGGAGCAGACTACCGGCACCCCCAGCTGCATGGCCTCCAGCGGAGGGAATCCAAATCCCTCTATCAGGGAAAGGAACAGGAAAACCCTTGCACCGGCCAAAAGGCTGTGCATATCCTCTGAACGTTCAATATATTTATAGCAGGTCACATGGGACGCCGCCTCACTGCTGATCTCATAGCCATCTGTATTGAGGATTCCCACCACTATCAGCCTGGCAGGATGCTGTGTCTGATGATAATAGGCATCATAGGTTTTCAGCACCCCCGCCGCATTTTTGTGAGGAAGCCCTGAGGCGGCTGCATAAATATAAGGTTCCTCCGGAATCAGGGCACATTTATTCCGGGAACATTTTACTTCATTCAATCCATTGTAAATAACCCTGACCCTTTTCCCGCTGCCCGGACACATGGCATCAATCTCTCTGCGTGAAAATTCAGAAATCGTTATAATCCGATCCGCATGCTTCATGGAAGCCTTCAGCCGGCTCATAATATAGGCATTTTCCACCCGGTTTAATACGCTGGGAAAATATTTATCATAAAAGAAAGGTATCAGATCGTGAATGATAACCGTATCCTTTCCCCTGTAAAACAGCGGACGGTATCCCCTGGGAAAAAGGATTCTGTCTGCCTTATATTTACGCGCCTGAAACGGAACGATAAAAAGCTCCCATACGAGGCAGGTCAGCTTGTTCAGCGGGTTTCCTTTCATCTGAACGAAACGGATGCCGGGTATATCAAAATCCTTCCGGTTATATTCGTTCCCCAGCACAATGATTTCCTCGCAGCGCTCTCCGTTCCGGTTCGTCTCAGTCAGATGCTGGGCCAGATTCTGCGCCAGGTTGTAAATACCAATACTTTTTCCTTTTCCCTTTACCAGCTTGAAGCAGTCAATTACCAACCTCATTCCCTATACCTCTCACGCTTCTTTTTAACAGCCCGGTTCCCCGGACGTTTCTTTCCGTCCCAGAAAACGCCAGCTCTGCCACCAGTATTCCTCCTGTATATCCTGCATCCCCTCTGCAGGCGGCTTCCGGAAGCAGAGCATATCACTCCAGTAAGCCCCCAGCAGAAACAGGGCATAGTTTCTGCCCAGATATACGGAAATAAAATGCGCTTCCAGCATGGTGTACAATGCAAAGCTGAGCACCATCATGAAGCCCATATAATTCTTCTTTTTATAGCACTGCCACATCAGCATTGCGTACAGAAGCACATAAAGCGCGCCGGGGATGATTCCATACCAATAGAACAGGCGCACATAGCCCATATCGAAATACTTGATGTTTTCCGGCCGGGAGAAAAGGCGCCAGTTGCGCAGTATTCCTCCTCCGCCCTCCAGGGTATTCATGCTTGTAATACGTCCCGTAAAAAAACGGTCATATGGATAAAAAGGCCCCTCATACGGCTCATAACAGGCAATCCATATGGACAGTCCCACACAGCCAAAGAAAAGCAGAATGCCGGCAATATAAAGCCATTTACTGTCCCGAGCCTTCCTGCCATAAGTAAGAAACAGGGAAAAGGCAAGTGTAAAAACAAGAATTAATACCCCTGTCCTGGAATCCGTCGGCAGAAATAAAATGAGGCCGGCAGCAAGGAGCAGGCCATACATCCATAGCTTCATCTTCCTCCAGTACAAATATATCCCCAGCGTAACCAGTACCCAGAACATGCAGAAAAAGGCGTTAGGATGCCCCAGCCCGAAGGTATACCTTATTCCCCTGTCCCCTGCATCCACAATATACATCTGGCCGAAAATACCTGTTAAAGCCAGCGATACAAGAAGCAGGCAGCCCGACAGTGTGACGAAAAAAGCCAACTGTAAAGACTTGCGTAAATCCACATTTTTGAAGGAAGCGCAGAAAACCACCAGCCTGACTGCTTCATCCCGTCCCGAAAACAAATAACAGGTTCCGGCAATTATAAGAAAAAACAGCATCCACAGCCATTCCCTGAATGAATAACGGGTAAGGCAGATTTTGCCCAGAAAAAGCAGGAAGGTTATACGAAACAACTGCCCCTCCCATGGATTGATGTATGCACTTTTGTCCGCAATAACAATCAGAAGCTCCAGTACCAGTCCGATATAAAATAAAATCTGCCCCAACTGGTACAGCCAATCCTCCGTACATTTTTCCTTGTCCATTCATTTCTCCCTGGGAACTGGTTCCCTATATGCTAAAACGGTATCTGTCACCCTTCTATTTTCCGGATCCCCAGCTTATGCATCGCCCCATTCCAATATCCCAGCACCGTATTTTCCCAGAACCAGGATATCCCCTGTTTCAAATATTCACCGCGGGAAATCCCGCACTGTCCAGCAGTTTCCCAGCCCTGTCTGAATTTCAGTATCTGCCTTAACATATATTCCCTGCAGGCCTGGCTTTCCCTGAGCTGATATTTTTCATACATATAAAGCGTATCATTAAATTTACGCAAATCCTTCTCTTCAAACATCCCGGTATACTGCGCCTCATGGATCCCGATGGAAATCAGAGGCTCCTGCGTACAGACGAAACGGGGATTCCTGCTGAGTATTTCAAAGTACAGAAACATATCGGAGGCCCAGTTGCTCTTCTCATCAAACATTGCCCCGCAGGCCCGGTAAAGGGTCGCGCTGGGAGCGCCGATTTCATTTCCCAGAAACAGGTTCCGGTAATCCGCCGCCAGCCTGTCCGTGTACCAATCCGCCGCCGCCCTGGCATAAGCCTTTTTCCCTGGCTGCCCGCTGCCGTCTGCCAAGTCGCCCTGTACAGCCTGCTCATCCTCCGGCAGCATCACCTGCATCGTTCCGCAGAATGCCAAAGAAGCCTCCGGTGTCCGATCCAGCAGGGAAACCATCTTTTCCAGGCTGTCAGGAGCGGTAAACCAGTCATCGCTGAACATGATTTTTATATACTCCCCCTGCGCTTCTGACAGACTTTTATTCCAGTTGAAAATGTGGCCCAAAGGTTTTTCATTATGGATATAGCGGATATCTTCCCACCCGGAACTTTTAACCAGCTCCGCAATCTCCTCATTGGTGGAATCATCCGTCAGTATGATTTCCAGGTCCCGGAAGGTCTGCATACGGATGGATTCCAGAAGCCTTTTTACCTCTGTCGCATTATTATAAGCAGGGATGCATATGGAAACTTTAGGTATGTCCATCGTCCTTCCTCCCGTTCCGTATTTTTTCAACCCTTGATTTTCCGCAAAACACGTTTCGCCAAATGGCCTGTCCTGAAAATAAACCTGCGTATTCCGCCAAGCATGTGGCGCAGCCCCTTTTTTACCGGCGGTTCTTCCTTCAGAATCAGAAAGGAATACTCCTCCTGATTCTCACGTAGATATTCCGGAAAGGTTTCGTCTATCTCAACCTGGACAAAGGACGCATTTCTGCCGAAAATGTCCTTTCCATCCTTAATCCTGTCCGCCACATCGGAAAGGACCTCCGCTTTGTTATATTCCTGATGCGCCGCGCTGCGGACCTTTTCCGCCACACGTTTTTTTACATCCTTTTCCCCGTGGCCGCCCATATAGCCAAAATGCCAGCCGCCGTCCTCCACGCGGATGCCACAGGCCTTTCTTTCCGGAAAACGCAGCTCGCCCAGCTGGAGCTTCTGCTCCTTTAAAAGCGAATAGCTGCACATTTTGGATCCAATCCATTTTTTTCTGCCGGGAATCCCATCTTTGGATCGTTCTGCTTCCGGGAATTCTCCCGCATAGGAGAGCAGATTGCCGGACACCTCTTCCATGTTCAGATAACAATAGAACAGCCTCTGGGCAAAATGATAGATTTTCGTCCTGTCAAAATTCTGCAGGATTTCCTTGATTTTCTCCGGATTGGGGATTTCGTCCAGATCACTGAAAATAATAATATCCTCATCCGTACAGTCCTTCAGTCCCCTGCCCACCGCATTTTTCTGGAAGGTATCCCTGTCATGGGTATAGCCCGGCGGCGTATCATCCACCACCACATGAATGATTTTGTCCGCAAATTCCGCGAACATTTCCTTATTTTCCTCATAATACAGCGGCTTTGGGTTCCCGGAAAAGGTTTCCGTGGCCTCGCTGATGACAAACCTGTCCACCACCGGGTTCATAATATGAAGCCGCAGCTTCAGAATATCCAGTTCATTAAAAAACTGGAAACAGTCATATACCATTTTAATTTCCTCCCTTCAGCCTGCCATGCAGCCTTCTTAAGGAGTTCAGAACCGTATGCTTTTTCCTGAAATCAGGATAACCCGCATTGGTTCCATACCATTTATGAAAAACAAAGGGAGTGATCCCTTCAATTTCGGGAATCATATTTTCGTGCCCGAAGTATTTCGCCACCTCCAGCGGCGCAATCCGCATTCCCTCCGCCTCAAGAAGATGGCGGATTTTACAGCAGATAAAGCCGTCCTCATTAAAATATCCTTTTTCCCCTACCCAGGGAATGCCAGCCTTTTTCGGATAGTCCATCAGCCTCTTGCTGCGTATTCCCACGCTGTTGCCCACGCGGCAGATATTGCCGTAAATATCCCGGTAGGTAGTGTCATCGCCCGGCTTTGGCAGCGGCCAGGGCGAACCGATATAATCATAGTCCAGGAATTCGTCCCGCCACATTTCCGGATGCACCACAAAGCCATCGTAGTGCACCAGCAGGGCAAAATCCGTATGAATATAGTCTCCCATATCATAGACGGTTTTGTAATTGAACGCATCGATATTTCCCAGCCGGTCAATATGGCTGTACCGGATTCCTTTGGGCAGGAAACGCGGCTTTTTATCCGTAATGATCACCGCATCGGCAAACTCAATGCCGCGGCAGCTGTATTCCATTGCTTTCAGGGTTTCCCTGACGTTAACGCTGGTCATGGCGCAGAGGGTAACCTGCGGGAGGACCAGCTTGCCCTGGGCATTGCGGTAGCTCCTGGGTTCTTTATTTTCTGTACTCATCGCCGATTCTACCTGCCTTTCAATGCCTTCAGCCTGCGCATAACTCCCCTGGAAATTTTCCGGACTCTTGCGTTGGTATAAATGCATTTACTTTGTATTGTATAAAAAAAGGTTCTCACCTTTCCCGGACGCATATTCAGCTTTTTGTATCTGGGCGATTTATCTTTATAGGCTTCCAGTTCTACCCTGCACTCTTCATCAGAAAAGACTCTTCCCCTGCGATCCATATAATGCCAGCCGGAATAAATATTCTGCTCACTTGCCCAATAGCCATCCGATACATTATGTCTCGCCCAATATTTGGGCGCAATAATATATTGCACCGTATCACTGGTAAATGCAGGAAAATATGCAAAAGATGAGTTTGCCAGCAGAAGATACTTCGCATTTTTTAGAATGGAATAATCCTTTGCAAGATCAAAATTATATGCAGGTACTCCGGGGAGGAATTTATTAGCCTCCTTCACATCATTCGTTATGATCATAAACTCCATATCCGGATTTATCCTGCGCATATTCTTCATACCGTCAAGCCAGTATCTTTTACGCAGATACAGTTCCGGCGAATCCATATAATCAGAACAACGCAGATGAAGAATACACAGGTTATCCCTGCTGAATTCATAGCAGTCATATTCCGGCTTTACTTTAAGCCACTGCTTAATTTGGTCACGATAGGCAATATAATATTCCTCTGCCTGCATATTTCCAAACAAGAGCATATTATCCTTTACATGGAACATCTCTTCATCCGCAGCCGTGACATAGCAGCCATGCGTCATATCATGGCGGGAGCTGCCGGTAAAGATCCGATCATCCCTCTCTGAATAAACTCCTGTAAAATCTTCTTTTCCGGCCTTAACACCGAAATCCAAATCCATAAAATAAAGCCCGCAGGAACTGTGGATATTATTGGCCAGTGTTTCACTTCCCAAAATCGAAAAATCCCTTCCCTGCTTCATTGCGATACATCTGGTCGTTACATAGCAGAACAACTGATTACCCAGTCCCTGCCCTTTAAGCAATTCCGTACCAATCATGTAAATGCTTCCTTTATCTTCGCAGCCATTCATTCCTCTGAACAGTTACTCATTTTCTTTTGTAACTGTTCAGCACCTTCACAGTTACTTTCCTTCATTCCTTATACGTTAACCAGACGGTCATTCCTTTGCCCTTCCTGTCGGCGGCTGTCAGGAACGCTGCCCCTCTGTCAACGGCAAAATATCAGATTATGGCAGTTTCGCCTCCACAATCTTCCCTTTATCCACATTGTAGATAATATCACAATTCTCTATTGTCCGCAATCTGTGGGCAATGATGATAAGCGTCTTACGCCCATGGAAGCTGTTAATCGCGTCCATAATCGCAGACTCGGTATCATTGTCCAGCGCCGATGTGGCCTCGTCAAAAACAAGTATTTCCGGATTATGGTACAGCGCCCTTGCGATACCGATTCTCTGGCGCTGGCCGCCGGAGAGGCGTACGCCGCGGTCGCCGACGCTTGTTTCCAGCTGCTGGGGCATCTGCTCTACGAATTCCTTCATCTGGGCTTCTTCCAATACCTTCCACACCCTGGCATCGTCAATCTGATCCTTATCCACACCAAAAGCGATATTTTCCCTCAGAGAATCATCTGTCAGGAAGATCGTCTGGGGAATATAACCGATATGGCTCAGCCAGGAGGGGTAATTGTCAAAAATATTCACTCCGCCGCATGTAATCGTTCCTTCCTGCACCTGAAGCAGACCCATAAGAATATCAATCGCCGTTGTTTTTCCGGCGCCGG
The DNA here is from genome assembly GCF_003435485.1 of Eisenbergiella massiliensis. Lineage (NCBI taxonomy): Bacteria > Bacillati > Bacillota > Clostridia > Lachnospirales > Lachnospiraceae > Eisenbergiella > Eisenbergiella massiliensis. The sequence goes on along the minus strand of NZ_QVLV01000016.1, from coordinate 89,910 downwards.
AGGGTCCCATAACGCCTACAGATTTACCGATGGGAACCCGCATGCAGGCATCCTCCAGAATCTTTTTCGTAGTGTTCGGGTAAATGTAGGTAATATTGTCCAGGCAGATGGCATCCTTTACCGGAACCGGCGCCGCATTGGCATCGTCCCTGTTCTGGTATTCTCCATACTTAGTATAATCGCTGAAATCCACATTTTCATACACATAATCCAGAGACGGCTGGAAAAAAGCGATGTTGGTCACATGGCCGTTGATCCGGTTTACGCTGGGAAGCAGTCTGGTTGCCGCAAAGGCGAATGCGGTCATCTGGGGAATCATTTCCGTCAGATTGCCTCCCCTTAAGATATACACGGCCAGATACCCCAGAACGCCGCCCATGCACAGCGTCTCAATCAACAATCTGGGCACATTATTCAAAACCGTATACTTACTGGTTACTTCCCCTGCAATCTGGGAATACTTTCTGAAATTCCTGGCAAAAAAGGATTCCTTATGAAGGATTTTTACATCCTTGATTCCATAAATGGACTGCAGGCGCCATTTTCCCATCCGACTCTGTACGCTCTGGGATTTTAATCCCATGGTGTTGAGCTTCGGCTTCATCACCCGCATAATTAACAGAGTCATGACAACCAGGATGCCGCCCATGACCACCGTCATTTTGAAGTCCACAAGCAGAAGCGTAACGCACAGGAAAACGGCTACTACCGCTTCACTGGCCAGCTGGATATATTCCATCAATATGGTAAATACCTTGGGCACGTCGCTGTCCACCGTGCGGAATACAGTAGGAATATCCGCATTCAGGTAAAATTCATAGGGTCTGTTCAGGTACTCCTCCAGCATATAGCTTACCGTGCGGAACTGGTTTCCGTTTACAAACCTGGCCTGGGCATAGGTAAGAAGCAGCAGGAAAAGGTTTTTTACCACAATGACCACAATAACCAGTAACAGCAGCAGCAAAATCAGCTGGGTATAATTCTCCCTGCTTAATTCAAATCCAAAGAACCTGCACACCTGCTGAACCGTCTCGTTTTTCAGCATACGGTCCTGATCTATAATCGCGGTAATCAGCGGAAGGATTGCGGTTACGCCTACTGTTTCCAGCACGCCGCCAATCAATATTAGGATGCCTATCATCCCGACCTTTTTCTTCTGTGCCTTGCTTAAAATACGACTCAGCTTTTTAATATTTTCCATCATATGCGTATCATTCTCTCCGTATAAATATCCCGGCATTCCCTGCCGTTCAGCCATCTGGCCGGCGCCGTCACTTTTTTCTCCGGGTTGTCGTTCAGCCATGCGCCCCACCAGCTGAAGCTGCTGTTAGCGATGATGTTATGTTTACATTTGCTCATCAGGTACAGATCCAGATATCCCGTATCCTCCGTGCTACCTTCCACCAGTATCCGGTTTTCGCCTTTAAAGTGCTCCCTCGTCCAGTCCGGATCGTTGCTGAACAGGAAAAATTTTGCCCCCGGCACTTCCTTTTCCATCCGGGCAAAGGCCTCCTGATAATACTGTTCGGTACAGATTCCCGTATAGATCCCCCCGTGGCTTTCCTCCAGATAATCGCCTCTGCGGATGTGGACGCTTACTGATGGGCAGTCTGCGATTTCTTTTTCCAGCCTCCGGTAAGCCTCCGGAAGCGGATAAGCCCCGGATTCGATCCCACGGAAGCGGTAGGCTTCCCTCACCTGCTCCCTGCAGTCCTGAAAATACTTTTCACTCTGAAAGCATCCCTCCAGCAGCGCCGGATCACGTTCCATTACCTGCGGGTCAAAATTAATATCCTTTTCCCTGTATGCCTTTGTCTTACGCCCGGTGAGCTTTCGCCGGATACGTGAGACGGGATCCAGGGAAGAATCCGTCATTTCCGTCAGCTCCTGCTTTGTGGCCCGCTCATAGGAAACCCCAAATACATCCAGCTGCTTCGGCCTCGTTCCCGGTCCCTCATAGCAGGTGATATCATCTATTTTCACGACCTTCCCCTTCGCCTTCAGACTCAGGTAAAGGGCATATTCAAACATCTGATTGCCCAGCCCTCCTGATAATTGCACAATTACCATACTGTACTTGCTCCCATCTGCACCATCTTATCACAGGCCTTAAAAAGCCTGCACATTTTCTGTCTTCAATGCCGGCGAAGCCGCTGCTTCACCGGAATCAGAAACCGTTCATTCACCCTAATTACCGCCAGATACAGCTTCGGGCTTTTCAGGAAAATTTCCATCTTTTTCTTTTCCTTTGGGTTAGCCGCCCTGCATGCATATACCCTGTCCATTTCCCCGCGATCCGTTAGCAGCCTCTCCCGTATGACTCTCCTGTACTTTTCTTTCATATCCTTTTGGGATTTTCCCAGGGCAATATAGTACAGGAGCAGCCTTTTATAGAAAAAATACCTGTGTACATCCGCCAGATCCTCTCTTCCGATGGAACGCAAAAACGCTTCCTTTTCTTCATAGGCAGGGATCTGATCCGTAAAAATACGGCTTCCCAGCCCTTCGCCCATGATACTGCCCTCCCGCTCCAGCACATAATTATAAAGCGCCAGATCCAGATAAACCGTTTTTTGGGAACGTGCCAGCAGCATGGTGGTGTACACAATATCCTCATAATACTTTCCCGTGGGGAAACGCAGCTCCCCCATCAGCTCCCTGCGGTACAGCTTGTTCCAGGCAGCGTTCTGGATGCAGATATCATCCTCCTCCATAAGAAAGGATTCCAGGGCCTCCTGGCCGTCAAAAACCACAGCCGCACCGGTGGAAGCATCCATCTCCCGGTTCCGGTAAATCTTCCGGTATCTGCATACCGCCAGGGGCGCATCGAATTGTCTGGCAGCGGAAAGCAGCTTCTCATACATATCCGTCTCAATCCAGTCGTCCCCGTCTACAAAAGCGATATATTCTCCGTCCGCAGCAGCGGTTCCGGCATTCCTGGCGTCTGAGAGGCCGCCGTTTTTCTTATGGATGACCTGAATTCTGCCATCCTCTTCCGCCAGCCTGTCACAGATGGCCGGGCAGCCGTCCGTAGCGCCGTCATCCACCAGAATGATCTGCAGATTCCGATAGGTCTGGTTTCTGAGGGAACGGACACATTTTTCCAGATAGGCTTCTATATTATAGACTGCTACTATCACAGAAATTTTATCCGTCTGTTCCTCCTCTGGTATCGGCAAAGGCGTGAATTTTTCCAGTTTCCGCAAGGCTTCCACCTCCTTCAGACAGCCAGCTTGCGTTCCGCCATCCATGCCTGGAACATCAATATATACCAGATCTGGATGCGCCACACACCATTTTCCACGAAATCCTTCCAGATGGTCCATACCACCTCCGGATTCAGCATCCCCTGGCTCTCCAGCGTCCTGCGGTCAATCAGCGTTTCCGCCCAGGCCCGCAGGGACGGCTCCTTCAGCCATTTGGCAATGGGAATGGAAAATCCTTTTTTCGGCCTGTCCATCAGCTCCTTCGGCACATACTTATAAAGCACATCCCGCAGAACCAGCTTTCCCGTCTCTCCCTGACGTTCGTACTCCACAGGAAGGCTCCAGGCGAACTCCACCACATCCTTGTCCAGCATCGGCACCCTCGTTTCCAGCGAAACAGCCATGGCCGTTCGATCCACCTTCACAAGAATATCATCCGGATGGTACATGAGCATATCCATCAGCATGATCGTGTGATTGACCTCCTTCAGGTATCCCTCAGGCATCGTAGTATATTTATAGGGCAGGTTCCCCCGCTGCTTTGCAATTTCCATGGTGAGCGGATCTGTCAGGCGGGACTGGAGATAAATATCCGCCGGATCCTTTGCGCCCAAAAGCTTTCCTTTGATACGGAAGATTTCTTTTCTGGCAAGCGGGCTGTGAAGTACCAGGCCGCTGCAGGGCTTCCTCAGAAAATAGGGGACATTCTTCATTTTGTTCCAGATACGGCTCACCGAGGCATAGGACGTATAGCCGCAGAACAGCTCATCCCCGCCGTCGCCGCTTAAGGAAACGGTTACATGCTCCCTTGTCATTTTACTCACCAGATAGGTCGGGATCTGGGAGGAATCCGCAAAAGGCTCACCGAACATAAATGCAAGCCTGGGGATGACAGCCTTGGCATCCTCCTCCGTAATATAAAGCTCCGTATGTTCGGTTCCCAGTATTTTCGCTATTTCCCTGGCCGCCTCCGCCTCATTGTACTCTGCTTCTCCCATGCCTATGGTAAAGCTTTTCACCCTTCCGCTGTTCAATGACTGCATCAGCGCCACAATGGTACTGCTGTCAATGCCTGCCGATAAAAAGGCGCCTACCGGCACATCCGCCACCATCTGTTCCCGTATGGAATTCTTCAGAAGGCGCTCCAGCTCCTGCGCCGCTTCTTCCCGGCTGCCGGTAAACAGGTTTTCCTGCCCCTTCCTTGCCGCTTCCCTCACGGACCAATAAGCCTCAAGCTCCGGCTCTGCAAAGGGCTGACGCAGCGTAAGTATGCAGCCCGGCTCCAGCTTCCGGATATTCTCATAAATAGAATAAGGCGCCGGTATATAACCATGTACAAAGTAAATATCCAGGACATCCTTATTGATTCCATTATTGAATCCGTCCAGCGCGGCAATGGAACCGATATCCGAGGCAAACACAAAGCTGCCGTTGACAAATCCATAGTACAGGGGTTTTTCCCCGATGCGATCCCTGAGAAGATAAAGGACGCGTTCTTTCCTGTCATACAAAGCGATAGCAAACATCCCCTTGCACATGGAAATGGCTTCCTTCACCCCATAATGCTCCATAGCCTCCAGAAGCACCTCCGTATCCGAACCTCCCCGGAAATGATCCACCTTTTTTTCATCCAGAAGCCGTTTCGCAATCTGTTTATAATTATAAATTTCACCGTTAAATGCAATTTCAAACCTGCCGCTGTGGGACTGCATGGGCTGTGCGCCGTTCTCGGAAAGATCCACAATGGAAAGCCTCTGGTGGCCGAAAACAACCCTGCCGTCTTCACTGGCCCAGATCCCGGAGGCATCCGGCCCTCTGTGGCGCATACGGTCATTCATTTTCCTTATGTTTTTCTCCCAGTCTGTTTTCCAGTTGCAAAATCCTGCAATACCGCACATAGGCTCACCTGCTTTCTTACGGTCTGCGCTTTTTATGCGCTGACCTGGCGGAATAATTCTTCAAATAGTATCTGTTCGGGACGGCGCATCGTCCTGAACCGTTGCAAAAAATTACTCTTCTTCCTCAATTACCTTAAACTCTTTCCGGGCTATTTTATCAAGTATGGTCTGCTTTGCGCTCTCTGTCTGTTCTTCCCACAGTTCCGCCGCCTTATCCCAGCTTTCATAGCCTTCCCGTCCCCGTTTATCTTCAAAATCATAGTGGGTACTCAGATATTCCCCCAAAAAAGCGCTGCATTTTTCCATGCCGAAGGCATTGGTATGGCCGCCGTAATCATCAAAATCCGTTTCAAAATCAATTCCCAGCTCCTCATAATAATCATTCAGATTCAGGAACCCGTAGCCTGTAGGCGCAATGATATCCGCAATATAATTATACTGGCGCTGTTTTTCTTCCGTCATGGTATTGGGGGAAACGATGAAAAGCGCATTCAGCCCCTTTTCCTGCAGACAGGAAAGCAGCTCCCGCAGCACCTCCTCCTGATCCTCCGGTATGGCCTGCCGCTCCGTTACCCAGGAAAAATCCGCAATCTCACTGGGACCTACATCATCCCTGATGACAGCGCCCTTCAGCGAATCCGGCCACTCATACCGGAAGGTAACGATCTGGCTGGGCAGCACCATGGTTTTCCAGTTGGAATGATACTTGAAAATATCAAAATAATAGGTGTAACGCGGTTCCGGGCCATCCGGATCCACCAGCGCATTAATCGTCTTAATCCTGTTCCAGGAGTATTTCATATTATCGGTCACTCCCCTGGTATAGGCCATATTCTGGGTCAGCCGCTCATCCGGCCCCAGGTACATGCGCAGTTCAAAAATGTAAAGCCCCGGATCCTGCGTTTTCTCCGCCTCCTCCACCAGATGCACCGCCGCCTTGGGCCGCTGCATGTTTGAGGACAGCGGATAACAGGTAATCCCGGTATCCTTCCAGATTTTCGGTCCCGCATAATACGGGTACACCGGGCTGGATCCGATCATAACCACATCAATCGTATCTTCCTTCTCCGCATAAAATCCCACAAAAATATCCTTAATATCACCATTCGTACGGATAATATAAGTCAGCGGTATCAGAATCAGGAAAAACCCTGCTATGAAACAAATTGTCTTAATCCATTCTTTTTTCTTCATACTACCTGTTGCTTTCTGTCAGCTGCCGCTTCCGCCCTTTTCATCGGCGGCAGACAGCTTATCTTTCTCTGTAACGGAAACTTTTTCCGGCCCTGCCTTAACAACGGTGCAGTTTTATCCAATTTCCTTCATTTTGCCGGCGGCAGGAAGGAAAGAAGATAATCCATCCAGGTCCTGTCCACATGCTCCGGCCGATACTCCTCCAGCAGCTTCGACGCATTCCGGCCCATTTTCTCCGCTTTCTCCCTGTCGGAAAGAAGAATCCGCAGCCGTTCCTCCAGCGCCTTCCCATCACCAGGCGGAATCAGATACCCGTTCACGCCATCCTCAATCAGCTCCGCAGGCCCGCCGCAGGGACAGTCCGTGGAAATTACCGGCAGTCCCATACACATGGCCTCAATCAGCGTATTCGGCATCCCCTCACTGTAAGAGGACAACACGAAAGCGCTGCTTCTGTAAATTTTATCCGCCACATCCGACACCGTTCCCGGCAGGCTGATTCGTTCCGAAAGCCCCAGCTGCTCTGAAAGCTTTATCAAAGGCTCCCTGCACTCGCCGTTCCCATATATAACAAGCCTTACTTCCGGGAAATCCGCCGCCAGCGCAGCAAACGCCCGCAGTATCATTTCATGGTTTTTATTGGCATCCATACGGCCTACCGCATGGATACAACGCTCCCGTTCCCCCTCAAACCGCTCCCTGACAAAGGACGGATTCAACGGATTTTTCAATATCACCGCTTTCTTCCGGATCCTTTCCGGGAAAAACTGCATGGCCTCCTTTGTCTGAAGAACCACTCCCGCCGCCCTGGCAAAATAAGTTTTCGCAAAGAAACGCAGCACACCGGAATAATATTCCTCCTTCGGCTCTCCCCGGACGGAAATCACCACCGGAATACGAAGGAAGCTGCTGGTCAGCAGCGCCATCAGATTATTTTTCCCAATAAAGGACAAAATTACATCCGGCCGCTCCGCTTTCCAGATACCCCGCAGCTTGAAAAACCGCCGGAAAAAGTTCACCACCCGGCTCCTGCTCTTCTTCTCCTCCGTAATCTCGCTGAATACACGCCGGATACCGGGCGACAGAGAGTATTCCCCCTGCCCCTCATACTGGGTCACCACAGTGACCTCCACGCCGTTATCCTTCAGATACTCCGCCAGGTTCACCAGGACACGTTCCGAACCGCCCTTACGGAGCGCGCTGATAAAAAGAGCAATATGCGGTTGTTTCCTGTCCTTTTTCTCACGCTGTCCTTTTCCCAACTTCACCACTCCTTAAGCCTGTCTGATATAACAGGCATACCACTGCTGAAAGGTATAAAAAGCCCATACTATCCTGGAATAATTGGAACCGCTTCCCGGCCCTCCGTCTCCCTGCTCCAGATACCTGGCAACAAACCTGCTCACATAATCCTCATCAAAAATTCCCTGCCGTCCCAGAAATCCCTTTTCGGAATACGTCTCCAGACTCTCCCGCAGCGGTCCCCGCAGCCATTTATCCAACGGCACCGAAAACCCCTTCTTTTTCCGATCCAGCATTTCACGCGGTATATAATCATAAGCGATACTCTTCAGAATCCGCTTTTTTTCCTTCCCGTCATATTTAAAAGAATGAGGCAGCCGGAAGGAATACTCCATCACATCCTTATCCAGAATCGGACACCTTGCTTCCAGCGAATATTTCATGGAAGCCCTGTCCACCTTGCACAGGATATCCCCCGGCAGATACGTATCCATATCAAGAAGCATTCTGCGGATCTGCCAGTCCTTTACCTGATAGCCGCTTTCCTGCGGATACCTGCAGTCCAGCCCGCTTCCCGGGACAAAGGCCATGGCTGTCTTCAGATAAGCCGGCGGACACACCTGCGTTTTCAGCTCCGGATCCCGGTTCTCAGACACAGCGCGCACCTTCACCGGAAGCCTTTCCTCCAGCTTCGCCCCCTTAAGCCCCGGCAGCCCCAGAACTCCATGGACAAACGCTCCCGCCCCATCCAGCCGCTGCGCCTGCGCCAGCCTGTCATACATCTGATAACCGCAGAAAAACTCATCCCCGCCGTCACCGGACAACGCCACCGTCACCCGCTCCCTGGCAAGCGCCGACACCAACATGGTAGGAATCTGGGAACTGTCTGCAAAAGGCTCATCATAATACTTCGGAATGCTTTCCACAAGCTCAAACATCCCCTTCTCATCAATATAAGCCTCCGTATGATCCGTCCCCAGATACTCCGCCACCTGCCTGGCATACGCCGCCTCATCGTACCGCTCCTCCTCAAACCCGATGGAAAAGGTTTTCACCGGTTCCGCCGAATTCTCCTGAGCAATTGCCGTCATCAAAGAAGAATCATAACCCCCGCTCAAAAAACTGCCCAAAGGCACATCCGCAATCATCCTGGAAGCCACAGCGCTCTTCAAAAGCCCCTTCAGCTCTCCCTTCGCCTCATCAAAATCCTCAACCGGCCGCTCCTGCATCCTATGATACACCCGTCCGATATCCCAATATTTCCACTTCTTCACTTCGCCCTGATGAAACCGCAGCACACCTCCCGGCTCCAGCTTATAAACATCCTTAAAAATACTATCCGGCGCATTGATATACTGCTGATACAAAAACCTGGCAAGCACATCCCTGCGAATCTCCTTCCGGAATCCCGGACAAGCCATCAAAGGCTTCAGCTCCGACCCAAAGACCAGATTACCGCCCTCAATCCAATAATACAAAGGCTTCTTCCCGATCCTGTCCCTCACCAGAAAAACCTCTTCCGACCTCCTGTCATACAAAGCGATGGCAAACATCCCGTTCATCCTGTCAATACAGGAAATACCCCATTTCAGGTAAGCTGCGATAATCACCTCCGTATCACAGTTAGACTTAAAGGGGTAGTCCGAAAGTTCCTTCTTCAATTCACCGAAATTATAAATCTCACCATTAAAAACCACACTCACACACTGCCCTGCCACACCAAAAGCAGCCTCCGAATGCATAGGCTGATGCCCCAGCTCCGAAAGATCCATGATAGAAAGCCTGCGCTGCGCAAATCCAACCCGGTACCCATCTCCCCCGACATAAATCTCCGCCCCGGAATCATTAGGCCCCCGGTGATACATCGTATCATTCATCCCCCGCAAAGCCTCCAAAGAAATATCCCCCCGGCTAACAAACCCGCAAATCCCGCACATCCTCCATCACTCCCTTCCAAACCAAACTCCTCATCCCATATCAACCATTAAAACTCATAAACACCACTTCTACACCAACTAACCCCTTATCTTTTGCCCTTATCCCTTTTGTCCTTATCCTTTTGCCCTTCATCATAGCCCCAGGCTCCCCGTCCGTCCCCGGAGGCCCCGCTTCTGTTTATCTCCTGTCTGCCGTCTGTCTGGCCGGGGCGGGGATTTTTGCAGGTGAGTCCCGAGAAAATGGAGATATTTCTTACAGACTCCGCTTTCCCTGCGGCTGCCCGCCTAAAATGGCGATGTCTGACGAACGCAGTGAGGAGTTCCGCCATTTTGGCAGCCGCAGGGAAAACGGAGCCTGTTAGAAATATCCCATTTTTGAGGCCGAACCAGCAAAAACCCCCGCCCCGGCCAGACAGACGGCAGACAGGAGACAAACAGAAGCCGGGGCCTCCGGGGACGGACGGGGAGCCGCCGCCCTACAACGAATCGCGGATGCTGGCGAAGTGCTTACACTCGTTATCGATAGTATCCATCAGCTCTGCATTACGCTCCTGAAGCAGCGTCCTGAAATTCTCCAGATTATCATGCCCCTTCTTCGTCCAGGAATAAGGATGGGTCAGAATCTGTACCCTGTCATATCCCAGCAGCGTTTCTTCATCCGGCACCCCATAATTCCACCTGTGCTTGGCGTCGGAAATATATTTTACATGAAGCGGCGTATCCGCTGTTACATTTTCTGAAAAGGTGAAAAATTCATCCTGATAAGCATTGATGATACCGGGAAATTTGATATTCTCCCGAAGCACATCCGCCGAAGGCCTGTGGATGGAAAACTCTGTGATTTCAAAGCCCAGCATTTCACTGAGCACATGAATTTCCTGCAGTATCTTCCTGCGCACCAGTTCCATATCAGTCAGGCCGTTCAAAGCGAAGTGGAGGCCGATAACATGTCCTCTTTCATGCATATATTTAATCATATCCATATTTTTCTTGGACAGGATATTGTAGGAATTGTTCGTCCACTGGAAGAAATAAGTGGAAGTAAAATCCATGGAAAGCTCCAGCTTGGAAAGCGCAAAAGCACGATCCACACTGAATTCCACATCATGACGCATGATAATAAATTTATCCTTTTCCTGCGCCTGCCTGAAATTACAGGCCCTGCCGCTTTCTTTGATAATTCTTATGATCTCTTTATAATCCGCATAGGAAAACATACTTTCTTGCACCTCTCTGTCCGCCTTTACCGCAGGCGGGAATCTTTTCGTATCTCTCTTATGTCCGCAGCCATACCAGTTACAGCTGCCGCACAGGCAGCTGTCAGTGTCTGCATACCGATTCTATATAATCCTGCCACTGTTCAAAAACCGCCTTGCTGTTGGCAATTTTACGGATATCCCGGGCCTTGCTTCCAAGGCGTTCCGCCAGCTCGGGATTTTCTATCAGACGGCAGATCCCCTCCGCCATCGCGTCCTCGTCCTTAATTGGCACTAGAAGGCCGTTTACCCCATCCTGTATCACGGTCCTGGGACCGCCGCAGGGACAGTCAGTGGACACAATGGGAAGCCCCAGAGCCATCGCCTCCAGCAACGCATTGGGAAGCCCCTCCCAGTCAGAGGAAAACGCAAAAACAGAAGCGTTCACCAACTGCCTCTCCAGGGAATCACTGGCCCCCATCAGGAACACATAAGCTTCGGCTTTTCTTTCGGCAATCAGCTGCTCCAGAAGCTCCTTCGTGCCGTCCCTGGAATCGCCGCCGTATATTTTAAGTACATAGTCGGGATGCTTCTGATGCACTTTATCAAAAGCACGGATCAACATAAGCTGGTTTTTGAAATCCACCAGCCTGCCTGACTGCACCACTTCTTTTACCCTTGTTTCCGGTTTGGGAATATCCAGATATTTATTATTCAGCGGATTCAGTATGATACGTGATTTCCGCTGTACCTTGACCGGGAAAAAATCCCGCTGCCCTTCCGTCTGGAACACGCAACCTGCTGCCCTGGGAAACAGAAGAGGGATCTGGATTTTATCATCCCATTTGTCATAATGCCCAACAGGATCCGTTCTGACCGAAACAATGACCGGGATTCCCGTTCCCAATGCAGCCGTTATAGCGCGGTAATTCGCCTTATGGCAGAACGCCACCACCACATCCGGCCTCACCTTTTTTATAAAAGCCCGCAGCCTCTTCTCACGGATTCTCAGCTTGGCGATTCTGCCCTTGCCCTCTTCCTCCGCATTCAGGCCCACATGGACTCTTGTAATACTCTTATCAATACGAAATTCATTTTCCGCATACCATTCCGTAGCGATATAGACCTCGTAACCCTCAGCCGCAAACTGGTGGGCCAGATTGGTAATAACCCGCTCAGCCCCGCCCTGTTCCAGGCTGTTTATGTGAAAGATTATTTTACGCATATTTGCTCCCATCCGTGCACCGGCTGCTCCTACATTAACATTCCGGGAAGATCCTGCCCATCCTTCATGAGCAGAATTAACACTTCCTTAATTTGGGTACACAAATTCAACTTAGTTTACCACATTAGAAGGGAGGTTACAAGGGACTGTTTTCAAACAAACGCCTGTTTTGCCTCATTTCTGTGTGTATGAACAACAGCTCCTTTCAGGGCCTGATACCGGGTTATTACTGAAATGCCTGACGTTTCTTTGCCTCTGAAATCAACTAAAAAGCGGATACCGGCATGCTTCATGCTGTGGTATCCGCCTGCAGGCTGTCTCTATTCCATTCCGCCGTTTTATCTCCTGTGCAGCGGGGCTGAGTCAGTCATTGTTTTTATTGCTGTTTTCTCCGCCAGGGCCATCTTTCCTGGGCACCTCATCAGGAATGACATCCTGCGTACTGTCATCGGGCAGCGGCAAATCCACTTCGGGAATATTGCCGTCGTCATATACGCTTAAGTTCTTCGTTTTGGAACCGGATAAATTCTGTCCATTCTTGTCCATACTCTTTCCGCCTTTCTGTTTTGGGAATAGTATGTCCGGTTTGGTTTTCTTTATTCCGCACTGCCCACCCACATTTTCCGCAGGCTGCAATGGCTTCCCTCACGGACCGCCGACCCAATGCAGCCATATAAGTATGGATTATCATTATCTTCATACTCCAGCAAAACCTTACCATCTATTGCAGCCGTTATGTGATTTCCTTTTACCCGGACAGCCAGACGATACTCCTTCTCCTTTTCCCAGGGAAAGCATGCTTCACATAGCAACCGATACCCATTGTCATTTTTTAGGAGCCCCACTCTGCCCTCTGGAATCAGACCGAAGGCATAGGATCGCAACGCGCCCTGTACTCTGACCTGCAGCAAATGAATCTCACCTGTATGGGCGGTAAGAAATCCTTCCGCCATATAATCGGTCCAGTTCCATCCTCCCGTATAGGCCTCCCCGAAATCACTGCATGACAGGTGAAGCCTTCCCTGCTCCAGGGTAAGCCTTCCCTTCAGCCTGGTAAACTGGCTGATTTCCCGATGCAGCCCGGGCCATACTTCCACTCTCTCCGAAGCAAAATCAATCCCATAGGACGGCGTACCATCCCAATACAGATCGTCCAGATAACAGCAGAAATCGTCTCCCTCCTCTGCCGTTCCTGTGAGGAAACAGACTCCGGCTTCGTCCAGCAGCTCCCCATCCAGCCCGGGAATCGTCCAGCTTAAGGCCTCCCAACATCCCGGCGTAATTTCCTTCCAGCTTCCATAATAATACCTGCTGCCGTTATCACCATGCACATACAGACAAGCCTTTACACCATACTCCTCTCCGGTTACTCTCACCGCAGCATGCAGTGTCTGTCCCGGATATATCAGCGGTGAAAAAGCGGGATCATAACGACTGTCATGGAAATCAGCAGGACGGCAGTAGGTCTTTTTATAAACCATTACCTTTTCCCCTCTGGCCACCGGCTTTATAACACATTTCAAAGAACGACTTCCGGAAAATGCGGTCTCAATTGTATTTAGAAGAGTGCCTTCTCTCTGTGAAAAGCTCCCACCATCATCCATATTACATACTTTCATTCGGATGGCATGCGTGGATCCGGGATATTCAAAATGGCAGCTGTCCATACGTTCTTCAAAAATCTGTTTCCACGGCATTGGAACCTCTTCCCCGGCAAGCTTGTACGCCTGTCTGGCAATATAAGAGGCGCCATAAGGGATATCCATAATATTTAAAGAACCAATAACACTGGAGCATGCAAGAAAATCATGTACCGGTTGCCTCCATTTTCTGCTGTCTATTACATTAAGTCCTCCTCTGACTCCCATAATTGCCGCCACATTTCCCACATTACAGTCCGTATCCCATCCGCACATGGTACAGATATTGATCGTATCTGAAAAATCACCCTTCCCATACAGCAATGCAAGAATCATCACTGCAATGTTGGGTATGATATGACAGACTCCGGGATATTTATCATAGCCAAAATTGTTGAAAATATATTGGAAACATAATCTCCAGCCGTTCTTTTCCTTCTCCCAAAAGGCCATAACCGCCTTCACTGTTTCCGCATATTCACAGTCCTCCGGCAGAAAGGACAGACCCTTCCTGATAATTTTAACGATATCCTTCTCAACAAAAGCATAGCTGATGCACACCGCAACAAAAATCCCCCCATAAACACCATTGCCATCATGGGTGACGCTGGCGGCCTTCCGGGCCAGTGATGCCGCAAGCGCCGGATTTCCCGGCGCTGCCAATCCCCAGCTGTCGATAAAAATCTGTCCGCCTATCTGTTCTGCCGCCGTCCTCCCATTCTGCCTGGCACTACCGCTGCGGGGCGCAGTAATCCCGTGGCGCAGGTTCAGGTAGGCAGTATGCTCTGTTGAAACCCCATATCCGCCCCACCAGAAAAATCCATGTTCATAAGGCGCATAATTCAGCAGTGCTTCCGCCACATCCTGCGGCGTTATAGCCTCTTCCTCTGTTTTTCCGCAGTCCTCCAGGGCACGTATCAGAAAGATCGGGCCGTTACTGTCATCATCTGCCGCAAAATCCCGGTAATCTGCCAGATACCCGTTTACTTCTCCATAAACGGTACGTATTTTTTCGTAAGTCCAGCTTTCCACCGGTGCGCCCAGACGAATACCTATAATTTTTGCCAGCCAGCCCGCGTATATTTTTTCTATAAAATCCTGCTTCATCTATTTTCCCCTGTCTTCAAGGCAGCCCATTTTCAAAAAGGCATCCCTGAATATTCTGTCTCTGTTAACTTCCTTTATATTGCCAATCAGATGCCTCGTGTAATCTCTGCTCCAGGTCAGTTCATCCGTTATTATGGGTGCTGTGGTTATTTCCCTTATGCTCCAGTCCTTATCCATCAGGCATCCCACTGCACCGATATCCCAGATGGTCTTTCCCCAGGCAAAATGCTCCTTCCCATATGCCTTAACAATGGAAATCAGATAATCACACAGGTCATTCCTGTTTCCAAGACAGCTTTCCAGCTCCGGTACACTTGTCAGCATATGCGAAGTGACATAATTACATGGCACATGCAGGAGCGGTACTCCTGAATCAAAAATTACCTGCGCCGCTTTCACATCCTGATAAACATTATAGGTATTTGGCGATTCGGTAAAATCATTTCCGGCAAGCCATACTATAACAATACGTTCCCTGATCTCCGGGTTCAAAAGCAGCGCGGATGCGATATTGGTCCCGGCCCCGATTCCAATCACATACAGCGGATTGTCAGATGAGTAGCACATCGCGCGCTCCGCCAGGTCCAGAGCCGCTTTCGATTCCACAGGAATATCTTTCCCTGGCAGGTAAGAACAGGAGCCTCTTTTTACCTCGCAGCATCCCTGTTTCCCGCATAGCTTCATAATCCGCAGGATCTCCTGATAGCTCATTTCCATCCCTGCCGCAGGATCCTGTGTTCGTTCATTCATGGCAAAAGGCGCGGCATAGATTGCTTTTACCTGAAAACGTTCCGGAGACAAAAGCAGATAACTGACTGCAAAGGGATCATCCACCTCCGTTGCCGTATCCGTATCCAAAACGGTATCCAATATTCCTTCCCGCCATTCCAGCATCTGCAGACGTCTGCTGTCGCTTATACTCATACTTTTCATATATTTTCTCCTACTATTGCTGTGTTTTAAATCGTTCTTTCTGTCAAAAAAGCGCGGCCGGCTTACCGGCAGCGCTTTTTACTTAAGCTTTTATTCCGGAGCTCATTGCCCCCTTCACAAATTCCTTCTGTGTGCAAATAAAGAAAAGAATTACAGGGAAGGATAACAGGACAACGCCGGCCAGTGTCAGGTTCGTTTTTTGGAAATAAGTCATATTTACGGTCTGCAGCCCTACAACAAGCGTATATTTATCCACTTTGTTAATAAATGTGGCAGGAACCATATAGGAGTTCCAGGTTCCGGTAAAATTCAGAATCGCAATGGATGCAAACAACGGCTTTGATATGGGGCAGACAATTCTGGCAAATACTCCCGCATGGCTTAATCCGTCAATTCTGGCCGCCTCCAGCAGCTCTCCCGGCACAGCGAAGAAAAATTGTCTTGCCATGAATAAAAACATGGTCTGTGATAGAAACGGCAGTGTAATCGCCCAGATGGTATTATGCATGTTCAGCCTGGCAAGCTGTATATACATCTGTATCATTGTCAACTGAAACGGCACCATCATGGATATCAACAATGCGCCGAAAATTATCTTTTTCCCCGGAAATCTCAGCTTGGCCAGGGCGTATCCCGCCATGGTGGGGAATATCAGATTACCCGCCACCACAATCGCCGTAGAGGCAAAGGTATTCCAGTACCACCTCATTATGGGATATTTTGTAAACAGCTCTTTAAAGTTATCCAATGTCCATACACTCACAGGCGCCCATGTCTGCACATACCGGTACGGCAGCAGAGAGTTGTAAAACACATACAATATAGGAAGCAGGAATATCAGTGACAATCCGATAAGGACTGTATATAAAACAACCTTCAGCAGTTTCTTTTTCATGATATTCACTCTCCTTCCTTACTGATAAACATCCGGATTAAGGACAGCAGGAAGATGATAGCAAGAAGCACCATGGCCGCTGCACTGCCGTAACCCATGTCCATATAACTGAAAGACTGCTGGTAAAGGAAGGTAACCACCGTACTCGTAGAACCGGCGGGCGACCCCAGCGGGCTTTGTTTCGAAATTGCAGCAATCTGGTCAAAAATCTGAAATGCATTGATCATACCCAGGGTAATCACCAGATAAGTGGTCGGCTTAACCAGAGGCAGCGTAATATACCAAATCGCCTGCGCTTTGTTGGTTCCGTCTATTCTCCCGGCTTCGTAAAGCTCAGCCGAGATATTCTGGAGTCCGCTGATATACAGTATCATGTAAAAGCCAATTTGCTGCCATACGTAAATAATAATAACCAGAAGCAATGCGTATTTCGTACTCGTAAACCAGGTGGTGTTATCAAAACCAAACAGCGTAAACAGCCTGGTCCCAATCCCGTCCTTGATAAAAAAATACATAAAGAATATACTGACTGCCACGGAAGAGATTACATATGGCATATAATAAGTCGTGCGGAAAAAGGTTTTGCCTTTGATATTTCCGTCCAGCAATACTGCAATCAGGAAAGCGATCACTGCAATCAGCACAACGACAACCGCCGCCATCAGGAAGGTATGCTCCAGCGCCTTGATAAAATCTTTATCCTGGAACAGCCGGATAAAATTGTCAAGTCCGATAAATCTGGTGCGCTCCGGCGTTATAAAGCTGTAATCATAAAAGCTGAGCCGCATGGATTTTACCGCAGGTATAAAAAACCAGTAAATCCACATAAACACAGCTGGCAGAAGGAAGCATACCGCCGTAAGAACCTCCGGTTTTTTATACCTTTCCCGGTATTTCTTCTTATTTTTGTTCATTGTAAACACCCTCTTTACCGGGAAGCCATTTATTCTGCGCCATATTCTGCCGCCAGCTGTTCTACAATATCCTGTCCGGTCATCGTCGAGCTTTCGTCAAACATGGTTTCCTGCATCAGATTAATCAGGCTGTCTGCAAATTTCTTGCTCTGGGTCGGATAGCTGAAAGGCGTGGAAGAATCAAGATAGCTTACCAGGTCAGCCAGCGCCGGGACTTTTTCTTTATAAAGGTCAAAGTACTCTACCTTGGCCGGGATTACTTCCGTCACATCGACTACTGCTTCATATAATTTATCTCCGCCTACGGCATAGCTTATGGCCTTGGCAACCTCTTCCGGATGCTTGGAATTCTTAAGGGCAACCAGTGCCGCAGAATGACATGTTCCGCCGCCGTTCCCGTTTCCGCCTTTCGGTACGGGCAGATATTTCAGTTCAATATCCGGAGCTTCGGATGCAAAGCTGGCCTGATACCATGCGCCGCCGGTGGAAAACAAAGCGGACTGCTGGATCATAACCGCCCCGTCCCAGCTTAGGCCTAACTCGGTGGGAGTAACAATATAGCCTTCCTTATAGGCATCAATCAGGAACTGAAGCGCTTCCGCATTTTCCTTTGCACCGATATTTTTACCGTAATCCCAGCCGCCGCCGAAGGAAAGGGCAATATTGGTCAGAT
This sequence comes from Eisenbergiella massiliensis, assembly GCF_003435485.1. Classification (NCBI taxonomy): domain Bacteria; kingdom Bacillati; phylum Bacillota; class Clostridia; order Lachnospirales; family Lachnospiraceae; genus Eisenbergiella; species Eisenbergiella massiliensis. Next base: position 71,850 of record NZ_QVLV01000016.1, on the reverse strand, counting down.
GGTATTCCTGAACATTCAGGCAAAGGGCAGGCATATTATGTTCTTCTTTAACCTTTTTGCAGATATCCAGAACCTCGTCCCATGTCGTGGGATAATTATCTCCCAGGCCGAACTCATTCCACATGCTGTTATTTACAATAAATACGCCGGGATTTAATGCATAGGGAATTCCATAAACTACATTATCAATTTTCCAGGCATCCATTGCCTTTTCCCAGGTTCCCTCAAGGCTGATAACGCCGGAATCCACATAATCTGTCAGGGGTTCAAACAGTCCCTGCTCAATATACTGCAGATAGTGTTCATTGGTACAGGATATGATATCCGGAGCTGTTCCCGCCGCTATCTGGGCAGGAATATTGTCCCAGAAATCAGAATCACTGGGGTATTTCAGAAATTCTATTTTAATGCCCAAATCATCTTCAATTCCTTCAAATGCCTTTTCCAGACGCTGGGATTCGTCATCCGACCATATTCCTATTGTAAGGGTAACCGCCTCCCCGGTATCATTCTTTGCTTCCACCACCGCTGCCTGTGTTGTCTGTTCCGTGCTTTCGGATTCCTGTACGGTATCCTTTGCTGTCTCTGCGGTTTTCCCGTCAGAAGCCCCACAACCAACTGTTCCTAAAAGCATTGCAGCGCATAATACGCTTCCCAATACTTTTGTTATGAGTTTTTTCTTCATAATCTGCTCCCTCCAATTATTTTTCTTTATCCTTAAGGTACCGGTCCTTATGCATTAATTATATTGTCGGCAACGCCATTTTCCTATTTCCATATTTATCAAATAGCAAAACATTTTGTTCCAGGGACGAAAAAAAGAAACTGTCGTCCGGCCCCTCCCTGCAAAATCTGCCGGCAGCAATTTCTTTTCTTCAAAATTTTGTCTTATTATTCTTTTTTTTGTTCAGCTTCCCTGATTTCTATATTCAATAGGAGTGATCCCCTCCTGCTTCTTGAATGCCATATGGAATGCGGTTGTAGAGGTATAGCCCACCTCTGTTGCAACCTCGTATATTTTCTTATTCGTGTTTTTCAGCAGTTCTCTGGCCTCTTCAATCCTCAGCTGGTTAATATAAGCCGGAATGTTTTTTCCCATATGTTTGTTAAAAATCCGGCTGGCATAGCTTTCACTCAGTTCAAGATATGCCGCAATATCGCTCAGCGAAATGTCCTGCCTGTAATGCTCCCTGATGTAATCACACGCCCTGCGGACCAGCCAGTTCGTACTCTGATCTGTTTTTTCAGGAATAACCGAATCCAGCCAGATATAAACCTGGGATTCCATCTCCTCCAGGCTTTCCTGTTTTTGCAGTATTTCCAGTATCTGTGCATCCTGCCAGTTACGTTCCTGCGCCTGCAGCAGCTTCACGATGTCCTGGCAGAACACCCTGATACGCTGCGGCTCCGCAATCTTTCCGTTACGGATCTCCTCAAAATACTCCTGCATCCTTTCACGGATTTCTTCTGTTTTTCCATCCACGACACATTCCTTCAGGCTGTTTTCGATTTCGGTTAATTTTCCATCAAACTCTCCGGCTTTCAGATAATAATCTCTTAAATCCTCATAAAAATATACCGTTTTTTTATCGAAAAAGCTCCTGTCAAGCATTCTGTATGCCTGATTCCATGCCTCTCTGATTTTCTCTTCACCATAATGTAAGCTGCTCACGCCGATAATCATATCCAGATCCAGATAATTCTGCACTATATTGTAAATATGGGGGATCAAACGTCTTACGCGCATATGAATCTCCTGCATGCTCCCGGTATCGGAAAAACTGATAAATATCCCCACTGTTTCCTTTGTATACTGAATCACATCATACTCCTGATAGTGCTGCAGCGCCTGCTCCAGAATGGAATAAAACGAGCGGTAAAATAATTCCATTCCCTTTTGTTCATAGCGTCTTTCTATCTTTTCCATATCCCTGATTTTTCCTGCTATGGCACAGAAACAGGAGGTACGAAACGTAAGCTCTTGCGTCTCTCCGAAGGAAAAGCCTTCTATTTTCTGCCGGAGATATTTTTCCGCCATCATTTTCCGGTTTCGCGGCTCTTCTTCTTCCGGCCGCCTGTTAAAATCCAGACGCAGAATTGCACTCAGTATGCTGCTTTCATTCAGATTTGATTTCAGCACATAATCGTCAGCGCCTCCGCGGAGGGCCTCCCTCACATATTCAAATTCTTCATAACACGTAAGCATAATGACTTTACCGGAATATCCCTCTTCCTTAAGCCGGTTCAGAACCTGCAGACCGTTCATCCCCGGCATATTAATATCCAGAACAATCAGATCAGGCTGATATTTCCGGGCCATCTGAAGACAGCTTTCACCATCGGAGGCCTCTCCTATGATTTCAAAACCGTTTTCTTCCCAGGCGACTGCATGAATGATCCCGATTCTGACCAGTACCTCATCATCTACGATTAAAACCCCTATTTTCCTTTTCATATGCTACCCGCCTTGCTGTTCATGACTTCTCCCTTGCCGGAATCCTCACTGTTACTTTGGTAAAACAGCCTTCTTTGCTGTCAATCCGAATGGCATACTCCTGTCCGTAAGTCAGTTTGATCCGTTGGTTTACATTGTATATGCCAATTTTATTCAGACGTTTTTCCGATTTTCTTTCGATGTTAAGTATTTCATCTATTTTTTCCCTGGAAAGCCCTTTTCCATCATCCGTCACGCAAAGGAAAAGATTTTTTTCCTCCAGATGGATGTCTATTTTAACCGTTGCACATATATCGTTATTGTCAAAGCCATGCAAAACTGCATTTTCAACCAGCGGCTGAAGAATAAAGCGCGGTATCTCATATTGCATGGTTTCTTCCCGTATATCGAAGATAAATGAAAAGCGTTCAAAATACCTGAAATTAAGTATTTTGATATAGTTTCTGATAAATTCCACTTCTCGTCCCACATTCACGAATTCACTGGTGTCCTCCGCCACATAATTCAGGACCTTTACCAGGGCGTCAATCATCTGCGTTACCTTATCGGCGCCCTGCAGCTCGGAAAGCCACCGTATGGAATTCAGCGGATTGTACATAAAATGCGGATTGATCTGGGACTGCAGCGCCAGCATTTCCATTTCCCTTTTTTCTTTTTCTTTTTCTTTTACCTCTTCAAACATGGCATTAATCCGCTTTACCATATGATTGAATTTCTGGGAAAGGATTTTCATTTCCCCATAAAATTCTTCTGTCTGCAAAGAAAGGTTTCCTGATTCTACCGATTCCATGGTGCCAATAAGGCGGAAAACAGGCTGTGTGATTGTATTTGAAATCTTGATGCTTACAAATACCAGAAAAATACCCAAAGCCAGCATTACAGCAACCGCCAATATAAAAGTATAGGCAATATTTCTGACCGCGTCTCCAATCGGGACAAGCTGGTATATCTTCCCATCCATATAATTAAGCTTCGTCATCGCCAGATAATAGGTCTGGTTTCCAAAATATACCTGGTACAGCTTGCCTTTTTCCTTGAATTTCTCAGAGTTCTTTTCAAGAAAATCCGTGATGCTTCCCTTATTTTCCTCACCGCCCGGAAGAATCAGCTTCCCGTTTTTATCCGATACCGCTATGATGCTTTCACTGTATTCAGAAGCATCCCATAATTTCGCAAAGTTATCTACAGAACAGTCTATCACAATCATTCCCAGATATTTTCCGGTATCCGGATCCAGAATTCCCCTTGCCACAGAAAGGACATCCCACTTCATTGCCACGGCTTTTTCCTCATGCACTCCAATGATGAATGGCTTTCCATTTCCTTCCTTAACCTCCTGAAACCAGCTTTCCTCCTCAACTCTGTACGCCCCTGCCGCCGATTGATTCGTTCTGTACGCGTAATAATTCATATTGGCAGGGAAAAGCCAGACAGCATCAATTTGATTATGCATATAGTAAACATGTTTATACAGCTTCGGTCCGATGGCATTCACATCATTAATCTGGCTCACTGTTCTTTTTTCCGTCTCAATGCCGTCATAGTCCTTCCGTAGTATTTCCATAATATCGGAATCCAGATAAGGAAATTCGGAAAGCTTTACCATGCTGTCAAAATAGTTGTCTATGCTCTTCTTTATTTGATAATTACTGCTGTAGATAGATTTGCTTATACTCTCCTTTATCAAATGCTTCCACAATGTACCCAGCAGCAGAAACATAACCATAAGTGTAATACAAATAATCAGCAGGTAACCCAGCAATATCTTCTTTTTAATCGAAAGATTTTTTATCCTGATCGATTTCATTTTCCTCACCCGTTTTTAATGATATCATTCGTTTTTTTATTATACATCATTCAGTGGTATCAATTCTACTTTTTTGTTCCCCCTTATCCTGCACCCTCCATGATAAAGTCCAGAATTTTCTGTTTGCCGCCAGGCATTCCTGTCACGTGGAGTTGAGGCTGAGGTGGTATATGAGAACAGAAAGGTAACCGCCTTCCTGGTTACCCTGAAACCTTCGTCTACAAAAAACACCGTCAGAAAATTGCAGAAAAGATAAAAAAAAGATTTGTATACATCCTGCAAGATAAAAATGAATGCCTGCCGGGTTACAAATTGCAAACCCGGCAGGCATTCTTCATTTAATTAATTGTTTGGCTGCTTCACAGCCACTGTAAAATCCACTCCAAATCGCTCCTGAAGACGGGTTTTGGTACACCTGAATTACTTCCCATAATCAGAACTTGCCGCACAGACATGTACAGCAAGTACGCTACCCTGATTGAATACCTGCTATTTATCTTCCGCAGTCTCCTCCGTCTCTTTCCCGGTATCCTCCACAGATATTTTCCCTCGCTGCGGCGCTTTTTTCCCCCGGGTATATTCCAGGATATCCCCCGGCTGGCAGTCCAGCACATCACAGATAGCATCCAGTGTTGAAAACCGCACCGCCTTAACCTTGCCTGTCTTCAGATTTGACAGGTTTACGTTGGAGATTCCCACACGGGAAGCAAGCTCGTTCAGAGATATCTTGCGATCCGCCATGACGCGATCCAGTCTTAGTATAATTGCCATAATTTCACTCCCATTTATTATATGGTCATATCAGAATTGCTTTGGTATTTATAACCATAGCGCATGAGGAGCGCCATGACAAGGATTAATAATCCGATAATTAAATAGTCTCCATTAGCCAAAAAATGTCCTTTGACAGAAAATATCTTAAAAGCAGCTTTATATCCTTTAAATCTTGGAAAGATAAATGCAGCAGCAGTAACTAAAACTCCTATAGCAACACCCAGTCTGTATAATGCACTATTAAAAGGTCTCTTACTAATAGCAATCGAAACAAGCATAATAAAACACAATAAAATTATAGAATAAAATAGCAAGTTATTTAATTTTTTTGTAAACTCAAATGGTTCTGTTATATTAGTTACCTCCTGACGCCAATGAACAATAAAATAAAAGAAAAAAACGGAATTAATACCAGACAAAAAAATACCAAGGCCCAGCAGTATCTTAAAGCCCAATGTTAATCGTACCGGTTTCTCTGCTTCTCTGTAAATAATAACAGAATCCTGACTGTTTATTTCGTCACTTTCAAAAGGTTCTATAATAACTCTCTTATTTTCCAGTTCATTAATTAATATTTTCTCATCCTTTTCTTCCTTCATCTTTTTTCCTCCGTTCCTATGTAAATAAACAGCGCCGATAAATGTTCCCTACGTGTCAAAGGCCGTGTATCCACACCACCGTTTTCATATCTGCTTTTTCTTTCTATCTCACTTAAACAATATCATACAGCATTACATTTTACAATAAATATTTAATGTTATTCATTAAATATATTATGATTTAAGTAAAACACTTTATATTTTTCTTCTCCACTCCCCGCTGAATAACTATGTAACCGCTTTTAATATCACCACTGTCATCTTTATCCACATTCATCGTAAAAGGCTTGTCTGTCAGAACTGTTACAATCCTTTTCCCTTTACCGCCATTTTTCTTTGCACTCCCCGCAATCCTGTGATAAAGTACAGATAACGCAGTTGTACACGCATCCCATGCAGTGACCAAAGGCCGTAAAATTGCCTTCGGGTTACAGAAAATATCCCGGACCTGTAATTAATAATTTGGGATTTCATGTATGGAGAAACCCAACATCTGCCCGATATCACAAAAAAGCTTTACAGAAAGGACCAAAAAACCCCATGAAAAATTCAGAAGACCTGCGTCGTGCGCTTCGTGCCATCGACCATAAAAGCTATCCTGCCTACAAGGACTTAAAAGGAAGCTATTCCTTCGGCAATTATGTCTTATCCATTGACCATGTCCAGGGGGATCCCTTTGCCTCTCCGTCCCGCCTGAGCATCCTTGTTGACGGAAAAACCGCGGGATTTCCTGCCGGGCTTTACGATACCCGCTATAAAAGGGTTGCGCTACAGGACTACCTGAACCGACTTTTTTACCAGGAGATCGAAAAGTATACCTTCAAGGCCAAAGGCTCCGGCAAAAGCGGGCTGATCAGTGTCAGCCGCTGCGGCCAGGAAATTCTGGAGCGGTCCGCCGTAACCATCAACCCGGAAAACGGCGGCCTGTTATTCCGTTTTGCCGCTGGTTTTCCGGCCAATGGAAGGACTATCAACGCGTCACAGCTGGAACGCATTCTCTTTGATTTCCTGCCGGCCTGTGTACAGACGGTCTGCTTTTACAAAAAGCTCTCCCCCGCCAGGGTACAAAGCGTCATCCATCTGGCTGAGGACCAGCATTATATCCGCACCCAGCTGCCTACCCTGGATTTGTGTGCGTTTGTAGCCAATGGTTCCATCCTTCCCAGGCAGTCCGGGGTATCGGACCGCCCCATGAAAGAAGGCATTCCCTTCACCTCCCCCTCTTCCATGGAAATCACACTGAATCTACCCCATCATGGGCCGATTACCGGCATGGGCATCAGGAAAGGAATCACCCTGATCGTAGGCGGCGGCTATCATGGGAAATCCACTCTCCTTGAGGCTCTGGAGCTTGGCGTATACAACCATATCGCAGGCGACGGCAGGGAATATGTCATCACTGATGACAGCGCCCTGAAAATACGCGCGGAGGATGGCCGCAGCATCAAAAAGACGGACATATCCATGTTCATCAATAACCTTCCCAACGGAAAGGATACCAAAGCCTTCTATACGGAGGATGCCAGCGGAAGCACCTCACAGGCCGCCAATGTCATAGAAGGCATGGAAAGCGGAACCTCACTTTTCCTGATAGACGAGGACACCTGCGCCACTAATTTCATGATACGCGACGAGCTGATGCAGCGCGTGGTCTGCCGGGAAGAGGAGCCTATCACTCCCTTCATTGAACGCGCCCGTTTCCTCTATGAAAAATGCGGCATTTCTTCCGTAATCGTTGCCGGAAGCTCCGGTTCCTATTTTTACATCGCAGATGCGGTAATCCAGATGGATCGCTATGTTCCCAAAGACATCACCGCTTTTGCCAAAAAAGAAGCCGCCCTCTACGCCTCCCGCAATCAGGAAACACCGGAAGCGGGAATGCCCCAGCTGCTCCCTGATCCCGAACTGCCCTCCTTCCGCCGCACTCCCGGCTATCGTCCGGAGCTTCGCAGGGATGAACGTCTGAAAACCAAGGTCCACGGCCGGGAAAACATTCAGATTGGACATGAGGACATCGACCTGCGCTACCTGGAACAGCTTGCCGATTCGGAACAGACCGCCGCCCTTTCCTATATGCTTGCCCTGGCGGAAAAAAGTATGTTTAACGGCCAGACCAGCCTGCGTATGCTTGTGGATTCCTTTCTTTCACTGATTGAAAAAAAAGGCCTGTCCGCACTGGCCGGCTCCGGCTATCTGCCCACGGATCTGGCGGTTCCCAGACGGCAGGAAATCTTTGCATGCTTTAACAGATACCGGGGATTGAAATTATAATTTTTTATAAAAATGTATTCAGGCAAATAATAAGAAAACTGCGGTATCCATCTTTTTCAGGTGGATACCGCAGTTTTTTCAGCCGCAAACAGCGGGAATTTACAAGCCATTACAATTGAATTTTACCTTTCACACATCCTCCGCCATCCCGCGGAGCTGTTCCACATAAGCTTCATTGGAAAAGCAGGCCGCCCTCTTAAGCGCCGCATCAGCATATTTTTTATGCAGCTTCTGATCCGTCAGCAGGCGCAGCATCTGTTCCGCCAGAAGTTCCTCTTCCTGCGTAATCACCCTGGCATCCAGATTTTTCTGCGTTTCCAGGTTGGGAATCAGAATACCGTAGTCTCCGTCCACATATTCTTCTTTTCCCACATAAGCCTCAAAATCATCCATGAGGATCTCCGCCGGCCCGGTCATGCAGTTGGTAGAAATCACCGGCTTGCCAAGGGCCATGGCCTCCACAAGCACATTGGGAAAGCCTTCGTTTAAGGAAGTCATCACATAAATACTTCCCAGCTTCAGCCACGGGAAGGGATTCTTCTTTACCCCCGGGAAGCTTACCGCATCCGAAATCCCCAGCGCCTCAGCCAGCTTCCAGTACTCCAGGAAATCACCCTCTCCCACAATCACCAGCCGGGAATCCGGCAGCCTGCGATGAACCAGGGAGAAGCTTTTTACCAGATGCCAGAAGCCCTTTACATCGTCCTCGCGCCCCATGGACACCACCACCGGCCCGCAGTCCTGAAAAGGAAGTCGGCTTTCCTCCTCCTGCGCCCGTTCCTCTTCCTCTTTGATATCAAAAGGATTATAAAGCGTAGAGGTAGTCTGACAGTCGAATTTTTCCCGTATTTCTTTCTCAATCGTACGGGAACAGCTGATTATCCGATCCGCTCTGCTACAGAAAAGCTTCAGAAGCCTGGGATTTCCCATATCCATATAGCTGCGGACACCGCACCAGGTCTTTCCACGGGATCTGGAAAACACATTTACCAGATTGGCTGTGGGGCCGAAGCTGTATGCAATATCGATTCCCAGATCCTTTTTCAGTGCGCTTACCCTCCGGCTCCTGCGGAATACATTGCGAATCTTAAGCAGCTTTCCCTCCGCCGCCCCCATATGCAGGTCGATCACATGGAGCCCCCTGATATCATAAGCAATATCCCTGGCACTGAAAATCACAATATAAACTTCATAAAATGGCTCCAGCAGGCGCGCAGTAGCTACGCAGACCCGTTCAAAGCCTCCCTGATGCAGCATAGGTACAATAAGCATAACTTTTTTCTTCATTAACATTTCTCCTGGCAGATGTTAAAATCCGGCTGCGGCAAAATCCTGGCCCGACCGCCGCAATCCCGGCCGCCTTTTCCTTGACGTCTATTTTTCCTGCAAATATATCTCTTCCAGCAGCTTTACCTGATCCGACACATCAAAGCCGGCCTCCCTGACTGCCTGCGCCATTTGCTCCCGCCTGTAATTCTTCCGTAAAAGCACATTTTCAGCCCAGTCTCCGGCTCCCATGGAAAGGGGCTTCGCCTCGGCCAGTTCTGTAATGAGCACCTCCGGCGTTACGCTGTCGGATATCAGGCACCGCAGCCCGCAGGCCTGGGCCTCAATTACCGATCCCGGAAGGCCTTCAAACAGGGAGGGAAACACAAAGAAATCCATCGCCTGATAATAATCGCTCACCTTCCCCTGGTTTCCTGTGAAAATCACCTGCTCCAAAACGCCCAGCGCCGCCGCCTTTTCCTTCACCTGTTCCATCAGGCCGCCCTCGCCCACCAGCAAAAGCCTTGCCCCCGGCAGTTTTTTATTCACCGCTGCAAAAACATCCAGAAGAAACAGGTGATTTTTCATATGGCCAAACCGTCCCACATGGCCTATCACGAAAGCATCCTCAGGGATCCTGAGGCTGCGCCGCATCCGCTCCCTGATCTTCTCATCATAGGCAAAGGCCGGCGCGTCGATGGCATTGGGAACCGTCTTCACCCGTCCCTCATCCCACATTTTTTTTCCAAACACCGCTTCTCCCGCCAGTTGGGAGCAGGTCAGACACATATCTGCCTTTTTCCCCAGATTTCTTCTCAGGAAACGGGTCAGCTTCCCCTTAAGCCCCGGATCCACTCCAGCGCTCCTTGCATGGGCAATCGTCAGCGGCACGCCGGATTTCTTTGCGATCGGCAGATAAATGGACGCCGTGCTTGTCATATGTCCGTGCACTGCCCTGTAGCCGGGATGTTCCCTGAAAAAATCCTTCCAGGCCCTGCGGTAGGCCGGCCAGTTTATCACCCGGAACCTGGGGAAACGGTAAATATGCCCTCCCAGACGCTCGATTTCCTCGTCAAAAAAACCTTTTTCCCCGGTGTGGACGGCAAAATCAAACTGTATTCTGTTTCTGTCCATGTGGCGGTAGCTGTCCATTACCCGGCTTTCCGCGCCGCCCAGGCTGGTTCCTCCCAGAACCTGAAGCACTCTCACTGTTTTCATTCCCGTTTTCTGCGCCTTTCCTACTTTCCTAATTTATATGTCTCTGGTACGTGTTCCTTCACGATGACACCCCTGCACTGTACACTTTTTACAGCAGCACCCTTTACAGCATCACTTTGCTGTGCCCCTCTTCACGTGTCTCTCTTTACAGTACCACCTTCATAGCCCCCTCTTCACAGCCTCACTCCGTTCAGGAAAGCAGCTTCACCAGGATCCGTTTGCAGGAAGCCTGTATATATTCTGCAAGATTTCCTGCAAAACCGCGTTTTGTGACAGGAAGCGCCAGCAGCTGACCATAGGAAATAAACCGATCCGGATACTCTGCAAGCATTCTTTCATACCAGCCGATTTCCGTCTCGCTCATTCCGTTGGCGTGGATTACAAGGGTAGTATAGCCTTCCCTGTCCTTAAAACAATCTTTTTTACGGCTGGATATGGGGAGGAAGGTCAGCCCCTCCCGGGAATAGGGTGCTTTTCCGAAACCATCGGTAAGGTATCTGAAACCGCATTCTCTCAGCGCCTTCAGCGTATTCCTGTCAAAGGTATGCCCCGGCGCCATAAAAATATCCGTCCGGATCCCCTTTTCCTCCAGTATTTTTTTCCCTTCCTCAATCATGCTTTTCTGTTTTTCATAAGGTACGCCTGCATACTCGGAAAAGCGGTTCAGGGGAAAGCATCCCCCTTTTTGGGTGGTATACCGGTGATACTGCCCATGCTGCGCAATTACCCAGCCCTGCCCGCGCAGCTTACCAAGATACTCCCAGAAGTCTTCCCTGGGAGGATCCATACGCAGATTTTCATCCCGGTTATCCGGCACCACGCCGATCAGAGGGCAGATACCGTGCCTGTCGAACAGCTCCTTCAGCGCCAGAAAATTTTTCCAGTTCATATCTGCCGTAATATCATCCATTCGAATCGCAATTTTCATACGTAACCCTTTCCTAACTGTTCAGTCGGGCCGGCCTTAAGAGGCCAGAAACAGTAACCGTTCAGACGGGGCTGGACCGTTACCTGAAACAGCCACGCCCTTATATGACCGCCTTACTCCAGCCTGTCTCCCGGAAGCAGCCTGCGGCCGCATTCATATTCCTCAATCAAAAGAGAACCGTCCACTGTGCGGACTATCAGCTTTCCGTCAATGCTGTCTATGATTTCTCCCGGCGCATAAGCGGAAAAATCCATGATTTCGTCAAAGGGATGGACACTCCATACCGTAACCCTGTCATCCCCGCACAGGCAAAAGGCTCCGGGGAAGGGGCGGGTCACGCCTCTGACCAGGTTATAGATATCCCTTGTTTTCCCATGAAAATCGATTTTCCCGTCCGCGGCAGTCCGTTTGTTGTACCAGCCGCTGAAATCCCTGGACTGTCTGTTTATGGTAATCCCATCCTTCCTGTACGCTTCCAGAAGCTTCTGAATCAGCCGCTTGGAGGCCAGGATGTTTTTGTACTGCAGCGTACGGATGGTATCATGAGGATTGATGGAAAACATTTCATTGGCAAACACATTCGGGCTGTCCGGGTCCGCATCATACTGAAACAGATTCAGGATAAACCGGGTGTCCCCGTTGATAACCGACCAGTTCAGCGGAGAACGCCCCCGGCCGTAGGGCAGATAACCGCAACTTCCGTGGAAGCCGAAAATACCGTGTGCAAACCGATCCAGCACGGACTGGGGAATCAGCCGCTGCCAGCCCATGGAAATACCGATTTCAAATTCATTCCCATCAAAGAACCGGACCGTTTCTTCATCCTTCAGTCCATAGGAATGGGTTTCGAATACAGGGATTCCATACTTTTCCGTTAAAAAACCCAGTCCCTGGTAGCCGGAAACCTGGTTTCCGGAAAGCACGTCGGGATGGATGGTCACCACCAGATCCACAGGACATATTTTTTCATGGATAAAGGTCACGATTTCCGCCGTGGTATCCTTTACGCCGAATATTACCACTTTATATTTCACTTATCCGTCCTCACCTTTCCAAAACAAACGGGACCAGACTGCCTTTCCAGGCAGCCAGTGGCCCCGGCTGTATTTATTTCAGATTCTCTTTATACCAGTCAATGGCAAGCTTGATTCCCGCTTCAAAATCATAGTCAGGGTCATATCCCAGATTGGTTCTTGCCTTGGTGATATCCGCATTGGAATCCCGCACATCCCCTTTTCTGGCCGGCCCGAATTTCGGTTCAATGTCCTTGCCCAGCGCCTTGCACAGATAATAATAAATGTCTATCAGGAATTCTCTTCCGCCGGAACCGATATTGTAAGCTTCCCCGGCAGCTTCACTGGAAGCCAGGCAGGCCTTCAGGTTGGCTTCGATAACATTATCAATGTAGGTAAAGTCACGGGACTGTCTGCCGTCCCCGTTAATCGTAGGCACTTCATCATGCAGCAGCTGCTTTAAGAACTTGGGGATAACGGCCGCATACATGCCGTCCGGGTTCTGTCTGCGTCCGAACACGTTGAAATAACGCATGCCGTAGGTATCCAGCCCGTACAGCTTCTTATAAAGCTTCCCATACTCCTCATTGGTGCGTTTAGTGAGCGCATAGGGAGAAAGCACCTCGCCCTCAATGCCTTCCTTTTTGGGAAGCGCGGGGTGGTCGCCGTATACGGAAGAGCTGGAAGCATATACGAATTTCTTTACGCCGCTTTCCCTGGCCGCTTCCATCATGTTCAGCGTTCCGCCGATGTTGTTCTGCTCATAGAAAATGGGCATTTCAATGCTCCTGGGAACACTTCCCCAGGCTGCCTGATTCAGCACGTAATCCACGCCGTCGCAGGCTCTGCGGCAGATCTCCAGATCCTTGATGTCACCCTTAATGAAAGTATAGCCCGGACGGTCAAGGAACATCTCCACGTTTTCCTGCTTTCCGGTGGATAAATCATCCAGGCATCTTACCTGATACCCCATATCCAGAATCGCTTCACAGAGGTTGGAACCGATAAAGCCCGCGCCTCCAGTTACAAGAAATACACTGTCTTTGTCAAACTGCAAATGTTTATAACCCATTTTCCTATCCTTTCCTTTTCCGGCAGCTGTCCGGTATCCTACAGTTACCTTTTGCCTCAGTATTCCTGCGGCCGTTCCGGCTTTCCTGCCGCTGCGGCTGCACTATATTCCATAAACCGGCGCCTTCTTAAAGTCTCCAGTAGATATAATCCTGTGTAAGATAATCCTTACGGTCCAGGATACCCTTGATATCAACAAGCACCTTCTTCGCATGCTCAGGTTTGAAATATCCGGCGATATCCTCCCTGGTCATGTGGCTGAATTCTTCATGGGCCACAGCGATGACAAGCGCATCCAAATCCTTCACTTCACTTCTGTCTGCCAGCTTCACGCCGTACAGTCTCTGCGCTTCCTGTGCATCCGCTGTTTCATCCACAATCACAGGCTCAATTCCGTATTCTCGAAGTTCTTTAACAATATCAATGACCTTGGTATTTCTCGTATCCGGGCAGTTTTCCTTGAAGGTAAAGCCAAGAATGGCTACTCTGGCAGTTTTTACCGCAATATCCGCCCTGATCAGGTTCTTCACCACGTTCTCCGCCACATATCTTCCCATATCGTCATTGATCCGGCGGCCGGACAGAATGATCTGGGAGTGGTATCCCATTTCCTCCGCCTTATAGGTAAGATAATAAGGATCCACGCCGATGCAGTGTCCGCCCACCAGGCCGGGGAAGAACTTCAGGAAATTCCATTTGGTTCCCGCCGCCTCCAGTACGGATTTGGTATCTATGCCCATCTTATTGAAAATTATGGAAAGCTCGTTCATGAAAGCGATATTGATATCCCGCTGGCTGTTCTCAATTACCTTGGCAGCCTCCGCAACCTTTATGGAATCTGCACGGTAAACTCCCGCCTCTACCACAAGCTCATATACCTTTGCAATCTGATCAAGTGTCTCTTCATCCATACCGGAAACGATCTTTACAATGGTTTCCAGACGGTGCACCTTATCGCCGGGGTTAATACGCTCGGGAGAATAACCCACCTTAAAATCAACGCCGCACTTCAGGCCGGATTCCTTCTCCATAATCGGTACACAAATATCCTCCGTAACTCCCGGATAAACGGTGGATTCAAATACGACAATGCTTCCTTTTGTCAGGTTACGGCCCACCGTACAGCTGGCTCCTTCAACGGGACGAAGATCCGGCGTATGATCGTCATTTACCGGCGTGGGAACCGCTACAATATGGAATTTTGCTTCCTTCAGCTTTGTTTCATCGGAAGTAAATTCCACGTTCGCCTGCTTAATCACATCATCCCCCACCTCTCTGGTAGGATCAAAGCCGGCCCTGTACTGCTCCACCTTCTTTGCATTCAAATCATAACCGATAACTTTGATTTTTCTGCCAAAGGCAACGGCAATGGGCATCCCCACATAGCCAAGCCCCACAAGAGAGAGCTTTTCTTCTCCGTTTACAAGTTTTTCATATAATTCCATCTGTGACCTCATTTCCCGAATCTGTTTCATTCGTATCTGTCTGTTTTATGGATAAAATTTATTGTAAAATCATTGATTACGGTCTATCCGCCATCCGCTGCAAAAGCTGCAACGTGTTTACTTCATCCCCGCGGTCAGCTCTTCCAGATAAGCAGCCACCACAAAATTCCTGTCGAACCTCTCCTCCACGAACCTGCGGCCGCACAGTCCCATTTCCCTGCGCTTTTCATAAGGAAGGCTGAGGAAATGCTCCAGCGCCTCTTCCAGGCTGTCCGCATCCTGCGGTGCAAAGGCCAGCCCGCTGCGGCCTTCCTCAAAGGTATCCAGGCATCCCTCCACCGCACTGGCAAGCACCGGTCTGGCGGTTGCCGCCGCTTCCAGAAGCACATTGGACATTCCCTCGTGATAGGAGGGATGCACCACTGCCTGGCATTCCTTTAAAAATTCAGGGACATCGTCCCGATAGCCGTAGTAGCGGATGGCGCCTTTCTCCTCCAGTGCTTTCACACGCGGCTCATAAAGCTGCCTGGTTTCCTCTTCATAGGCTCCCAGTATCTGAAACAGGGTGTCCGGATGCCTTTCATGTATCCTTTGCGCCGCTGTCAGCAATTCTTCAATTCCTTTATCCTTCATAAGCCGCATAATAGAAACAAACCGCACAGGCGTATCCGCCGGGTATTCCTGCGGCAGATGTTCCTTCAGGTTTACGCCGGAGCCCGGAATCACCCTCGTCTTTCCGGTGACGCAGCCCCTCTGAACCAGGAAATCCCGGTTGCCCTGATTCTGGAAAAAAACACAGGAAGCCTTTTTCAGGGCTGTCCTGTACATGAGGACAATCATTTTCTGCAGCACACCTCCATGCTCCAGCGTAGTGCCAAGCCCCGTCACATTGACCAGGTAGGGTGTTCCTGTGAGCCTTGCCGCAAGCCCTCCGTAAATATTCGGTTTTATCGTATAAGTCAGCACCGCCGCGGGGCTGTGCGTCTTTATCAGCCTCCGGTAAAACAGCAGCAGCTTCATGTCCTTAAACGGATTCATGCCGCGCCGCTCAAACGCGGTGGGGATGTATTCACAGCCCAGGGCCTTAATCCGCTCCACATATCCGGTATCCGGGACAGATACAAGGACATGGAACCCTTTCTCCATGAGCGCCTTCAGAACTTCCTTACGGAAATCATAAAGCCCCGAATCGCTGTTGGACAGTATCAGTATGGAAGAAGCCATGGCTTTCTCCTTATTTTCCTATTTTTTGTCTCCGTTCGGTTATCCGGACACCAAGCTTCACCCTTACGGCAAATGCGCCGGCCTGCCGGACAGTTACAATTTCCGAATCATGATCTCATTATATTTCATCATGCAGATATTTTCTTCGTAATCGCCGATATTCTCCTCATTGGCCGCTCCCTCCAGATTACGGATAATCTGCGCGGGCACATTGACGCCGCAGGCATACGCATGGGGATAGCCGCCGCCGAAGCGGGGATTGACCTCGGAAATATAGTACGTTCCGTCCACCTTAAAAATATCTATGTCAATAATACCACAAAATCCGACGGATTCAACGAATTTTTTTATAAGGCCAAACAGTTTCGCGTCTTTCACCGAAACGGATTTATCCGTTTCTCCTGCGCGCATTTTTACTTTTTCCTTGACAAAAATTGAAGTTACCTTTCCCGTAAGCATATCAACATACACATCCGCGCCATATTCCGTGCCGTCCATGTATTCCTGGATCATCATGTCCTCATTATGCCTGCAAAGCAGCTCCACTTCTTCCCGGCAGGTCACTTTATTGATATTGATGCTGGCGCTTCCTTTGGCTGGCTTCACGAAAACAGGATATGCTATCTCCCCCTTCTCCACCGCCCTCTCAAACTCCTGCAAATCCATAAAGCAGCGTCCTGTGGGGATTCCAAGCTCCGTCAGCTTTTCAAACATCCGGTATTTATCAAAGGATATGGCAACCGCCTCCGCCGGGGATATAATGGGCGTTGTTCCAACGGCTAAAAATTCCTCCCTGTGCTCCGCCAGCATTGTCAGCTCCGGATCTATCAGGGAAAAGACTCCTGTAATTTCCTTCTCCCGGCAGATATCCAGAATTTTCTCCAGATATCCCGGCTCTGTAATCCGGGGTACGAGGATTGCTTCGTCAGCCTCATATATCGCCGGGGCCAGCTCGCTGCAATCCGTGGCGTATACTCTGCCCTTTCCTTCCAGCTCCTTCCGGAAATACTGCACCACCTTATTTCTGGTTCCTGCGCTTAAAATTAATATATTAATCATGCCTGCTTTTCCCTTTCCTGCCTTTTGCTGCGGATTTCAGCCAGATTTCCTTCCGCTGCGGAGGTATCCTCCGCCACCTCGCTGTGATCAAATACCACCATTACCGTTTTCCACAGGACCTTTAAATCCATGGCCAGGGAAAGCTTCTTCACGTATTCCACATCCTTGGCCAGACGCTTATCCCAGTCCAGGAAATTCCGGCCCGATACCTGGGCCAGGCCAGTCAGGCCGGGCCGCACCGTATGGCGCAGCTTCTCCTCCTGTGTATACCAGGGAAGATAGGAAACCAGAAGCGGCCGGGGACCGATGATGCTCATGTCCCCCTTCCAGATATTAAAAAGCTCCGGCAGCTCGTCCAGGCTGGTGGCCCGCAGCATTTTACCGAATTTCGTAAGACGTTTGGCGTCAGGAAGCAGATTCCCCTGGGCGTCCCTCTTATCCGTCATGGTGCGGAACTTACAAAGGGTAAATATTTTTTCATCCTTTCCCGGCCTTTCCTGGTGAAAAAGCACGGGGCTTCCCAGCTTGATGCGCACAAGGACCGCCACCACAAGAAGGATGGGGCTCAGAAGTATGATCGCTATGGAAGAAAGAAAAAAATCCAGAAATCTTTTGCCGAATTTCCTGTAAAACATTGTTTCCTCATTTCTCTGCTGCCCGGATGCCGCATAGCTGCCGCCTTTTTTCAGAACACCACAGCCACTGCCGCGGTCCGTAAAATGCGACCTGCAAGCTTCGCATCCCTTTAAAACAGGTTTCTGATGGTATTTATAATGAGTTCCATATCCTCCGGCGTGTTCTTGATATCGCTGGGAAGACAGAAGCCCTTCTCAAAAATACGTTCTCCCACGCTGCCGTTCTCCTGCAGTGTAATAAAATCGGCATCGGCAAAGACCGGCTGCAGGTGCATGGGCTTCCAGATAGGCCGGGATTCAATATTTTCCGCCTCCAGCGCATCCATGGCCATGTTGGGCGTCACGCCGCTTTCCGGTGCAATCGTCATACAGGAGAGCCAGTTATTGGCGTCCCCGTCGGGATTCAGGGGGTTCATTGCAATTGCCGGGATGTCGGCAAATGCCTCTTTATATTGTCTGTAAATTTCCTGTTTTTTCTTTTTATGCTCCTCCAGATGAAGCAGCTGGCCTCTGCCGATACCCGCTACCACATTGGACATCCGGTAGTTAAAGCCAATCTGGGAATGCTGATAGTGCCTTGCCTTATCCCTGGCCTGGGTGGAAAGGAAGCGGGCTTTTTCTATTGCTTCACCGTCCCTGGAAACCAGCATGCCGCCGCCCGAGGTGGTGATAATCTTGTTTCCGTTAAATGAAAAAATGCCGTAATCCCCAAAGGTGCCGGTCATTTTCCCCCGGAAGGTAGAGCTTAAGGATTCCGCCGCATCCTCGATAAGCGGTACATGATGGGCATCACAGATTGCGCGGATTTCATCAATTTTCGCAGGCGTCCCGTAAAGATGGGCGCAAATCACCGCTTTTGCCCCGGGATATTTTTCAAAAGCCTTTTCCAGGGCCTTAGGGTCCATATTCCAGGTATCCTCCTCCGCATCGATGAAAACCGGAGTCCCTTTTTCATAGCATATGGGATTACAGGTGGCGGAAAAGGTGAGGTCGGAAGAAAATACCACATCCCCCGGCTGTATCCCTATCAGGCGCAGCGCCAGATGGATTGCCGCTGTTCCGGCGCTGAGCGCCGCCGCATATCCGCAGCCTGTGTACTCCTCCATTTCCTTTTCAAAAGCATTGACATTGGGGCCCAGCGGGGCTACCCAGTTGGTGTCGAAGGCTTCCTCCACAAATTTACGCTCTTCTCCATGCATGGTAGGAGAAGAGAGAAATATTTTTTTCTTCTGCATTACACTGTCTTTGTCCATATTTATTCCTCCTGGTAGTTTTGGGAAGCAAAATGCGAGCTCTCTGCGAGCGGAGGATTTTCCTCCTGACTATCACAGGTCTGCCTCGGGAAGCTTTATTATTCAGCAGCCTTCCAGCAGCTCTATCATTCCCAGCCGGCTGTTCATAAGGAATACAACCCTGCGGTTTCCAATGGCCGGCGCCGGCGTGGGCTGGTCAATCTGCACATAGCCGTTCGCCGCGAGCCGCTCCAGATCCTCCTGAAAATCGGTACATTCATAGCAAATATGGTAAGGCGCGTTCTTATAGGTCTTCAGCAGCCCGGAAACCACGCTGTCAGGGGCATTGGGGCTTACCAGCTCCACCACATACCCATCCTTTTCCAGGAACAGGATATCGATTTTACGATGTGGATCCGGGGTGATTTCCCCCAACCTGACATAGCCCAGCTTTTCAAATTCCTCCGCTGCCTTTTCCAGCTTTTTTACAAGATATCCAATATGGTGAACCTTCATTTATTTTTCCTTTCCATAGCGGTTCGGTTAAGTGGACCGTTACAGGCATCCGGCATTAAAACTATCGCGTGGCGGGTCGGATGCTTGCTGCCGCCAATGCACTGACCTGCTGGAAGTTACTGTTTCACTTCATTTTCCGCCGCATTCTGGCCATACACATAGGTAGGCACAATCTGCGCCACAAGCGGCCTGATGTCCGCGATTTCATCTTTGGAGGCATCCTCCAGCTGCTTGAGCTGAATAAAAAATTCCCTCTCATCCAGCTGTATCGGGCGGCCGATATGAATCAGCCGGTTGTCCGTATCCTGCATTCCTTCCTCATCCATAAGAAGCTCTTCATAGAGCTTTTCTCCCGGGCGCAGGCCGGTAAACTCGATTTGAATGTCCTCCCCCAGCTTATAGCCGGAGAGCCGGATCAGGTTCTTCGCCAGATCCAGGATTTTTACAGGCTCACCCATATCCAGGATGAATATTTCCCCGCCCTTGGCATAGGCGCCCGCCTGCAGCACCAGGGAAACCGCCTCCGGTATGGTCATAAAATAGCGGATGATATCAGGGTGGGTCACCGTTACCGGCCCTCCGGCCGCTATCTGCTTTTTAAACAGGGGAATCACGCTGCCGTTGCTGCCCAGCACATTGCCGAAGCGGACGGCCACGAACTCCGTGTCATAGTGCTTGTTAAAGGTCTGTATGATCATTTCGCAGATCCGCTTGCTGGCCCCCATGATATTAGTGGGGTTCACCGCTTTGTCCGTGGAAATCATGACAAATTTTTCCGCGCCGTTCAGAGCGGCGGCCTGCGCCGTTTTCCAGGTTCCGAATACGTTGTTCTTAATCGCCTCATTGGGGCTGACCTCCATGAGCGGCACATGCTTATGCGCTGCCGCATGGTAGATAATATCCGGCCGGTACGTCTCAAAAATGGAATTGATACGCTTCGTATTGCGGACCGAAGCAATGAGGACGGTCAGCTTCAGCTCAGGAAAATTCTGCAGCAGCTCCTGCTGAATATCATAGGCATTATTTTCATAAATATCCACAATTACCAGATGCGCCGGTTTATGGGATGCCACCTGACGGCAAAGCTCGCTGCCGATGGAACCGCCTCCGCCGGTTACCATAACCACCTTATTCTGCACATAGCTCAGGATGGAATCCAAATCCACGCGGATAGGCTCTCTTCCCAGGAGATCCTCCACCTCCACGTCGCGCAGCTTGCTCACGCTCACTTCACCGTTGACCAGCTGGTACATGCCAGGCAGGGAACGCAGCTTACAGCTTGTTTCCTTGCAGATGTCCAGGATATCCCTGATTTCCGTACGGGGCGCTGAGGGCATGGCGATAAAAATTTCATCAATATCATACAGATCGGCGGATTCGATGATTTTATCACGGCCGCCAACCACCTTGATTCCCTGGATGAACTGGCCCATTTTCTGTTTATCATCATCGATGATGCAGCGGATGACCATGGTGCTGTAATTGCTTGTGACAATTTCCTTGATCAGCGCGTTTCCGGCTTCCCCGGCGCCTATGATCATGACGGAAATGTTATTTTTCTTGTTCTGCAGCCTGTGCTTATGGCTTCTTAAAAACCGATAAGAAAAACGGCTGACAAAGGTAAAGCTGATAAGCATGAACAGATACATAAAATAGTAGCTGTCCGGCACCGGCTTGCCCGACACCTTGAAAAGATTCAGCCCCACGCCGGAAACCACGGCGGAAAGGAAGCAGGCCATGACCAGGCTCTGCATTTCATTTTCCCCGGCAAAGGCCCACAGGCTGTGATACAGGCGAAAGAGATAGAAAATCCCCATGGTCAGCAGGATATTCAGCGGAAGGAAATTCCTGATGGGCATCAGGAACTGATCCGGAATCTCATCCAGATGCATATCATACCGCAGCAGGATCGCCAGAAAGCTGGAAGCTGTCACGCTCAGGATATCATATATGATGAGCGCGGTCCTGCGGTAAAACAACTGATAATTAAAATGCTGTTTTGTCTTGTTCTCTTTATCCTTCATTATCGTTTACTCTTTTCTTTTTCTTAACTGTCAGGCAGCCTTTTAAGTTACTCTACACTTTCTTTTCTCTGCGGAATATAAGCAGCGGCGCCAGTACTGCCATGGTGGAAAAGCCCAATGGGTTGCAGGGATGGAACAGCCATTCCACCAGCCCCGCCACGGCAAATGCCAGGAATATGGCAAGGGGCAGGGCCGCGTAAGGGTCGGCGCTGTCTTCCCTTTTTTTCCTGCCTGCCCAATAAGCGTAACGGAACATCTGCATCAGGCTGACAGCCCCCAATATCAGATAGACCGCACCGGTAATCAAGCCGTGATCGTGGATTACCTGCAGATAAGTATTATGCGCATGGACACTGAGGGAGCCGTCCGCAAGCTCCACGCCCATTTCATCATGGCCGGTCAGGTTCCAATGGGAAATGTAACGTTTGAAAATCTCAAAGCGGCCGTTGGAGTAATCCTCCTCCGTTTCCTCCGGGCCGTTTTCCGAAGCGGC
The DNA here is from genome assembly GCF_003435485.1 of Eisenbergiella massiliensis. NCBI lineage: Bacteria > Bacillati > Bacillota > Clostridia > Lachnospirales > Lachnospiraceae > Eisenbergiella > Eisenbergiella massiliensis. Next base: position 49,820 of record NZ_QVLV01000016.1, on the reverse strand, counting down.
ATCATCGGATGCTTCCGCCCCGACGGCGCCGTCTGCTGATGCCAGCATAGTTGATATCCGGCTGACCTCCAGGCGTCCGCCAGGCATGGATTTGCTCTCTTCTTCAGCGGATGCCATAAAGGTATCCACGAATTTCCTGACAATACTGTGCTCTTCCCCGAAAAGCTTCACATCCATGCAGTAGGCAAAACGGGGGAAGGTGATATAATTTTCAGAGTCAGCCGGATCGCCCTTATGCACCGCCCACTCTTCTTCATTTGCCTCCAGTTCAAAAATATAGGGATCGTCATACAGCGGCGGTATCAGGCGCACCGCCGAATAGGTAACCGGGAAGCAGGCAAGCACGAGGACGATCGCAAGCCCCGTTTTTGCCAGGAATACGGGTAACCGTTCCCGATAACAGACGAGGGATACAAAAAGGAGAACCACAATGCCCATTACCACCGCCGCCAGATATCCGGTACGGGAAAGCGTCATCAAAAGCAGCGAAACCGCCATGCCGAATAAAAGAGCCGTTGTCCAGCAGGTATAAAGCCTGCGTGATTTATGGTACTGCATCAGCAGCTTCACAAACAGCGCACAAATTATCAGCGTCAGATAAGCCGCTGTAACAGTAACCGTATGGAATACAAAATTGTAGCGGTAAAAGCCCCAGGCACGGATCGGCCTGCGCAGCACGGCAAATACCAGGGCACAGAAAAAATTCAGGATGATACCGTTACAGAAAATCCCCAGAAACCGCTCTCTTTTCTCCCAGGACAGATAAAAAACATAAAAAAGGCCGAAAGCTGCCGACAGATAAATCGGCCAGCCTCTTGTATTGCGGAAAATCACCAGCAAGGCGAAAAATACTGCAACAAGCCCCGCGTAAGGAAGGAACAGCTGCTTCCAGGCCGGCTTCTTTTTCCATAAAAGCAGGATGAGCTGAATGACCACCAGCCCCACAGTCACAAACAGAATGGCATTTAACCGGGCGAGCCTGTCCAGCTCCTCTACGCCGGCATACGGACGGTAATACAGCCAGCCTGCAATGGAGGAAAGCGCAATCCATATCAGATTCCCCCAATGGAACACATATTTTTTACTGCACATGGTAAGCAGGACAAGGCAGAAATAAATCAGAACCTTTCTGTAGGCATAGTCCTGATAGATATTATACATCGCATTTACATAATCAATACAGCCCCACAGCGCTCCGGCCCAGAAAAGGCACTGCAGCCAGTCCATTCCCCTGTCCAGAAGCGTTTCCCTGATGGGCGGAAGGAGAGGCGCTATACTGTCTCTCCTGGCATTGACCACGTAAAGAAGCAGCGCCGTCAACACAAGGATGCCAGCCGTATAAACCATTTTGTCAGCCCTGACGCCCCCATAATAATCCATAGGATAAACAGCAGCCAGCCCGGCTGCTGCGCCGATTATGAGCAGAGGGTTGAAAATCCTGCGGAAAACCCATTGTACGCGTACTTCTTTTCCCTTTTTCTTTTTTCTGGCGGAGTTCTCCACGAGAAGTATCAGGAAACCGGCAAGGAGTGCAATCATTGCCGCCGCAGCGGCTTTTTTCCCAGGGCTCCATTTATCTTCGTACTGGAAACGCATAATAATATTGTTTCCCACCTGCTCCTGATTAGACTGATCGCTTCCTACATAATAATAATTTCCGTAAATGCCCAGTCCGGACTCAGCCGTATTCTGACAGCCAAAGCTTATGGGCTTCTCCGGATGGCTGATCTGCCATACATAGGCCCTGCCCCGTACTGTCTGGAATTCTACGGGAACGGTAAAGAAGCCGGGTGCTTCATAAGCATCCAGCGCTACATTCCTGGAAAAGACCGTTTCTCCCAGTTCATCCGATATTGTGAGATTTATTACCTTCCGGGAGAGGTCTTCCATGGCATATATACTGATTTTCTCCAGATAGCCGCCGTCCGCTATGAATACCTGCTGAATTCTGGAATCCTGAGCAATGATCTGAGAGGTTCCTGCCGGAGTCTCATTCCCTGTAATTTGGCGGGTACCGTCAAATATTCCCAGAGGGCCTGCGAGCAGTATCAGAACTGCGGCATAACATAGTACAATGTATTCGATTGCACGGGATTTCTTTAACTTTCTGTTCATTTATTATACCTGATGGTTTATAGGTTAATTGGTAACTGTCCAGTAACTTCACAGTTACGATTTATTAATTCCTGTTAGTATAGCATAATTTCCCCGTACTTACAACATATGCCAGTACCGGGAGGGCCAGCCAGAATATGAGGACATAGCGTACCAGATAAGTCGGCCCAAGTATTACAGTCAGCCAGTTTAATATCGCCGGGAGGAAGGCCAGTACGGTTTTATATTGTTTCCGGCGCATGAGGAAAAGCAGACCGGACAGGTATACAAGGAATAGAAATCCCGGGGAGAAAAGCATGGAAACGACCGGGACCTTCTGCTGGAACAATTCCAGGCTCAGCCTGCGGAACCATTCGTTCAGCAGAGGGATTTTGCTGTCACGGGTGCCTGGCAGTTCCGTTTCAAAGCCAAAATACGAGCTGTCCTCATAAGTATAGGTAAACACAGTATTTCCCCGGTATACATCGATCACCGCATCCGGGTACCAGAAGCCGTAGGAGGTCAGCAGCCAGGCGTTCAGATAGACGGCAGGCGCTTTTTTGCCCACGGACCACCACAGCCTCCAGTACCGGGTCGGATCCGCCTTATACGCTGCATTGTTAAAATCAATCTTCACACTGTCAGACAGCTTCGGCGTATATCGTTCCAGCGCTTCCCGGGGCAGTACCTCCAGAAGCACGGACTTTTCTTCCTCTGTCATCACTTCCGGGCTGGTGGTATATACACGGGCCAGCTGCTGAATCGGCACAGTGAGCATTTCCTGGTTTTCCTGCACCTGCGCATGCAGCACAAACGCAAGTCCGTTTGATACAAGCAGATAAAGAAGCAGCGCTGTACAGGCAGTCGCCGCCGCTTTTACCCGGCAGTTTTTTCCGGCACAGAGGATAATTACAGGAATCATTAACAGCAGGATATAAAAACCGTTGTGACGCATGGCTGCCATGGAAAACAGGGACAGCAAAAGCAGCGCCGTTTTATTCTGATCCGAAAAGAACTCTGCTTTCTCCCTGAAAAGCCTAAGGAGCAGGACTATGGTTAAAAGCATCCCCGCAGAATACAGGGTATCCTTTGCGGAGCAGAGCACATACATCTGAATGACAGGGAAAAAAGCGAAATACAGCACGCCTGCCCTGCGAAGCCACACAGGCGCCCTGTTTTGTCTGAAATAAGACAGGATATACGTAAAACAGCCTGCCATCAGCAGCATCTGAAAAACCATGTAAAGCGCAATTCCCGCATTATAGGATGCAAATATTTTATTTCCCAGGCTGATAATACCTCCCAGAAGCACTACATGCAGCAGCGGATGATGGGTGGTGAACCGGCGCATGGCCACCTGATTAAACTCATCCTGGGCATCATATACGAAAAAGCCGGGATAAACGGCCAGCAGCACAATTCCCCATACCAGCAGGAAAAACAGGAATATATAAAGCGTTTCCCTTTTTATCCCTGCTGCTTCTTGTTCCTGTTTTCCATATCTTCCGGCATCTTCCAGGATTCCCCACAGCCCGTCCGTGAGCAGCATAAAAAATAAAAGCAGAAATGGCATGGCCGCCCACATATGCCAGTCCGTCAGCCAGACATAGCCCAAAGCTTCCAGCCGGCTGCCCAGACAGCATGCTGTCACCAGCACAAGTGACATGAGAAAGGACCAGATGCTCCTCGCTCCGTTCCAAAGCGACCTGTGGATTACCGGAAAGCAGAGCAGGAAAACAAGCACGGAAAGAAAGCTGTTGGAAAAATCCAGCCCTTTTCCCGAAGAAATCAGCATCTGCGGAAGACAGATCACTCCCGCCAGAGTAACTGCGGCAGATATGAATTTTTTCTTTCCTTCACTCATACTCATTTTCATTTTCCTCAGTCTGTGAGGCAGCCGCTTTTATTCCCGCGAGCAACGAGCCAAGTAGCCATGCTTGCATGGATATTTGGCGACTGCCGCGAGGGTCAAATACCCCGCTGCTCTGCAGCGCTGCAAGTTTGATACCCAGTTGCTTGCAGCGGGGTCTTTGATTTGCGCGGCTGCCGGATGCTGCTGCCTGTCCCCGCCGCGGGGTTCCTGCCCCGGTTAATTGTTTCCCGGCCTGGTCCGCCCCGGCCCGTTCTGTTCCTGTTCCTTCTGTCCTGGCCCCTGTCCCGGCCCGTTGCACAGGCCGTCCTCAGGCTTGTGCATCTCCTCGCCTACAATTTCCCGCACCACATACTGCGGCGCATTGTTCATACAGATATACATCCTGCCGATGTACTCGCCCACAAGCCCCACCATCAGCATCAGCATACCGCCGATAAACATGATCGCGGACATCAGCGAGCTGAAGCCGATGGGAACCAGCGGATTCACCAGCTTTTTGATAATGGTATACAAGCCGTACAAAAAGCCGAGAAACGCGCAGCCGGTGCCGATCATGGTGGCGAGCCGCAGCGGTTTTTCACTGAAGGCGGTAAAACCGTTAAACCACAGCCCAAGAAGCTTTCCCAGGGTATAGCCGGATTCGCCTGTTTTTCTGTCACGGTGCTCCACCGTAACATTTTTTATATTGCGTGTGGCGCGCAGGACAAGGCCGATCACATAAGGATAAGCATTCTGATAACGAAGCATCTCGTCCACAATAAACCTTCTGGCGGCAAAAAAGCTGGAGACATACAAATCCGACGGCTTACCCAGCATGAATTTCAACATCAGATCATTGACCCTGCTGCCGAAATTGCGGAACGCATTATGGTGCTTATGCTCATATCTGGCATACACCACATCACTGCCCTCCTCCAGCCCCTGCAGTAAATCCCCAATGGCATCGGCGGGCGTCTGGCCGTCATCGTCCATGCACACCAGATAGTCTCCCTTTACCTGATGGAAACCGGCCATCAACGCAGCATGCTGGCCGAAATTCCTCGCCAGGTTTACACCGCATATATTTTTATGCTTCTCGCAAAGCCTTCTGATTACCTCAAAGGTATTATCCGGAGAACAATCGTTGACAAGAATAAGCTCCCAGCGGTATTTGTCCTTCAGATTGTCCATCTCCCTGCCGATATCCGCCACAACACCCTCCAGCATTTCGGCCGAACGATAGCAGGGAATTACTATGCTTACCAGTTTATTCATGAAATCTTCCCATCCGCCCGCCATACGGCAGACTTTTTTGTTTTTATCTGTAACAGTCTAGCGGTCCGCACTGTTACTCTTATCTGTTTTCGGGATACAGACGGGCCATCAGTATCAAATCACGATAACCGTCCCCGGTTTTTATCTCATCCCTGAGCAGCGCCTCCTTTTCGAAGCCCGCCTTTTCATAGCTTCTCACCGCGGCCGTATTGTCCGCAAATACCCGCAGCATCAACTTGTGAAGCTTCAGGCTGCTGCCGGCATATTGAATCGCGGCCCGACCCGCAAGGGTTCCGTAGCCCTTCCCCGCCGCATCCTCTTCCCCGATAAAAATACCGTACTCCGCCTTTTTATTTCCGGTATCGATATCCCGGAAGTAGACGCTGCCCACAGGCCTGTCCCCTTCCGTCTCACACAGGATGAACTGTACCACCTCTCCGGCGGCCACCTTATCACGCATCCAGGCCAGGTGTCCCTCTTTGGTAAAAGGCTTCTGATAAATAAAATTCTTCCTCACCCGGTCCGTATTGCGCCATTTTACAATGTTTTCCGTATCCTCCAGCGTGATCGGCCGCAGATATACCGGCCCCAGATCTATTTTCAACTGTTCAGTCATTTACCTCTTCCTCCCTGTGCAGGCTGTATATCACCAGACCGGAATCCGCCGCCCCGATGACCTCCTTGGGTTCAGCCCGCAGTACGGTCCCTCTCCTGCCGAAATAATCCGTCAGCCAGTCAAGGCTCTGCCCCGTTTCCGCCACCAGATATACATTTTCCCCTTCCAGGAGCGCCTGTCCCAGGGAGGCATATCCAAAAGCCTTCAGCTTTTTCTCCGCCAGCGGGCTCTTGCAAAGCCAGCCGCCCAGCAGATCATAATTTCCGAGGACGCACTCACCATCCCGGAACATTTTCTCTGAGAATTTTACGGTGGAGTACACATCTGCAAGAAACAGGTTTTCCGGATGGCTCTGATAATACGCCCTGGCGGCGATATCCGTACGGTTAATTTCCTCCCGCGCCGCATATTCCTGTACCGTGCGGGCAAAAGTGCGGGGCAGGATGGAGAGCGCGGTGACAAGCAGAAGCGCCGCCGTTACAAAGACCGGATTCAGCCAGCGGTACGGATTACGCACTTTTTCCAGTTCCTCCTGCGCAGCTTCATCCGCCGCCCCATTTTTGGTAAGATACATAAAAAGCAGCGCCGCCAGCATCACGATTTCCACAGTATACAAAGGGTGGCTGATCCGCTCAGGCACCCGGTTGCGGAGTATCAGGTACATCCACAGAATACTGCGCACACCGCCGAACGCAAGCAGCTGCCAGATAACGCCGGCGCGCCTTTTCAGGAAAGCCGTGAGCAGCAAAAGCACTGCAAGTGCCGCCTCCGTAAGAAGGAATGGCATTTCCACAGCCGCATCGAAATCCAGACCCGGCATATTCTGGAGCCTGGCCTTATACAGCCAAATTCCTTCCTTTAGCGTCTTCCCGAAATAGCCTTCCTTTTCCCGGGAATACCCGCTTATTTTCTCCATAAGAGCCGCATCAATGCTGTCATCTATCCCGTAATTATAATTTTCCAGCAGCGCGCCCTGCGTCTCGTCCAGTCCCAGAGAGGTATAAAATTCCTGATTTTCTTCAAACTTCAGGATTGTTTCTGTTTTGAAGTCATAAACCTCCGTCCTGGCATCAAACAGCCGGAAAAATTCTTTCCATTCCCCGCTGCCATAGGCAGCCGTATTGCTCACCTCGCCCAGAAGCAGCCCGATAAGGATCAGGAAAAAAACACCCACATAACAAAACGCATTATATCTTGTAAAAACAGGACGTTCCATCCCCCATTTCCAAAGGCCGGCCACACTGGCCAGCGGCAGAAGCAGCATCATCATTTCCGGGCGCAGCAAAAACGCCAGCACACACAACAGGACCGCCGGCAGATTCCTTTTAACAAAACAGCCCCAGCCGTTCTCTTTCCCGGAGCGCGCCTGCATGCCCGGACACGCCGCCGCTTCCCCGGTCAGGAACCAGAAAATCCCCGCGGCTCCCAGCAGGCCGCTGGTCACCGTATACTGCACAAAAACCAGATGAGGAAGCAGAAGGCCGGCAAAAAGCAGGCTCTCCAAAAGGCACAGAAGGACTTTTCCCACTGTTTTCTTCCCATACCTCATGCTCCGGTACAAAATCAGATACAGACTGCCAAACTGACAGAGGCATAAAAAGATGCCATATACATAGGAGGTATGAAACACCTTCACAAGCAGGCTCAAAAGCAGACTGAGCGGATAGAGCATCTGCACATTGCGGCTTTCCGGGACGCCTGTGTACACACCCGCAAGGATATCCTTCATCAGCACATCGTCATTCAGCGAATAATAGTAATCAAACCGAAGGCTGGTAAAAAGAAGAAGCGCCAGGGTAAACAGCAACGGCAATATCCAGTTTTCCCATTTACGGTAAAATTTTACCTGTTTTTCAGAAACCATAGAATTCCTTTACTTTTCCGGCAATAAAGCTCACCTGATCCTCCTTCAGCCCATAGTACATGGGCAGGCGGAGAAGCCTTTCGCTTTCCCTGGTGGTGTAACGGTCTTCCCCGTGGAAACGGCCGTATTTCAGTCCCGCAGGCGCGGAATGAAGGGGAATATAATGGAACACCGCAAGAATGTCATTTTCCTTCAGGAAATCAATAAGTGCGGCACGTTCTTCCAGATCCGCATTTTTGATATAGAACATATGGCCGTTCTGCACACAATAATCAGGGATGAAGGGCAGCTCAATTCTGCCCGCCTCTGCCAGAGGTTCCAGCTCCCGCCAATATTGGTTCCATAGGTTCAGACGTTCCTCATTGATAGCATCGGCCATTTCCAGCTGGGCATACAGATAAGCCGCATTCAGTTCGCTGGGAAGATAGCTGGAGCCGTAATTCTGCCAACGGTATTTGTCCACCTGTCCTCTGTAATACTTGCTCCTGTCCGTTCCCTTTTCCCGGAAAATTTCAGCATCCTCAATGTCCTTTTCATGCTGGATCAGAAGCGCGCCGCCCTCTCCCATGCTGTAATTCTTGGTTTCATGGAAGCTGAAGCAGCCGAAATCACCGATGGCTCCCAGCGGCTTTCCCTTATAGGAAGCCATGATTCCCTGGGCCGCATCCTCAATCACATACAGGTGATGACGCGCCGCGATGTCCATTATGGTGTCCATTTCACAGCCCACGCCCGCATAATGCACGGGAACGACAGCCTTCGTTTTTTCAGTTACAGCCGCTTCGATCAGCGTTTCATCAATATTCATGGTATCGGGACGGATATCCACAAATACAGGCACGGCTCCCCTGAGCACAAAGGCGTCCGCCGTGGATACAAAGGTATAGGAGGGCATGATAACCTCGTCTCCAGGCTGAATGCGGGCAAGCAGCGCCGCAAGCTCCGTGGCATGGGTGCAGGAGGTAGTAAGCAGGCACTTGCGTGTGCCCGTCCTTTCCTCAATCCACTCACTGCATTTTCTGGTAAATTCCCCGTCGCCGCAGATTTTCTGGTTTTCCACGGCCTGCCGGATATAGTCCATTTCTTTTCCCGTAAAGGGCGGTACGTTGAACCGAATCATAGCTGTCGCCTTTCTTTTTTTTATTCTGAATCAATATTATAAATCAGATAGCCTTCATTTTCAAAAACCGGAATATAATTTTCTTTATCAAGCCAGCCCATAAGCGCCTGCATTTTTTCACTGTTCCCGGGAAGCTCTCCATTTTCCTTATAGAAGATGACCACAGTCCCTTCGCCAAGCTGCTCCAGCTCCTCTTTCATCTGTTCTGCCGGATAGGTGTCCAGATCCGGCCAGGCATGGGTGAGTCCCGGCGGCATATCCAGAAGGAAATGCAGTCCCGGCGCATTGCCAAAGGTAATAAGCGGCCGGCCTGAAAGACCGTTCTGTCCTGCATATCCTAACAGACCTGTCAGCTGGTCCGCATTGAGGCTGCGTGTCTTCATCCCCTTCAGTATATAGGAATTTTCAATTTTTGCATCCCTTTTTTCACCATAAATGCCGTCGCCGAAGGCAAAATGGCTGTGAAAGCCCATTCCCTGGATCAGAACCATTCCCGCCACCATAACGGACATGGCTGTCACAGGAAAAGCCTCAGGCTTTCTTCTCATCCGCCTGATATATTTTCCCAGCATCCAGAGTGTAAAAGGGGCTGCCAGAAACAGGCAGTTCAGATTCGGCATGGTATCGTTATTGCTTCCTATGGGGAGCACCGCCACCGACAGCAGGATAATCAGCGCCAGCAGCCTGTCCCTCCGGAAAAAACGGCTGTTTCCGATACATACGACACAGCTGATAAGCACAAGGTACAGAAAGAGCATTCCCCATTCATAGATGCTGCGGTAATTATAATAGGTAAAGGTAAACATCCCCCTGCCCCAAAACAACCGGATCAGCACCGGAATGCACAGGCAGTATATAATCTTTCCCGCCGTGTGAAAACGTTTGGGAAGAATATGGAAAAAAATCCAGCCCGCCAGCACACACACGGCAATTACCATCAGCCACACCATGGTTTTGCCATAGGCCGCGAAAATAGAGGTAATCATGGAAAACGGCGAATAGCTCTCATCCGTCGCCGTATACCCGGCCAGGCTGCCGAACATTCCGAAATAGGCCCCCGGGCCATATTGGATGCATATGACAAGGAAAACACCAAGGAAGCCCGCCAAAAAGCCCGCGACACAAAAGCCTGCCTGTTTCCACATCTCCTGCGCGCTTTTACCGCAAAGCTTTCCATAGAAAAATACGGCAACAATCAGAAGCGCTTCCGCAATGTTCGGAGTGCGCACCATCACATTCAGCCCCAGACAAACGCCCGCCCAGATGAGCAGGCCCGGCCTGTTCCAGATAAGCCCCCTGTATAATAAAATACATACCGCCAAAAACAGGAAATAGGTAAGATAATTATATAAAATCGTCGTCGGACACCAGCAGAAGCTGATGGCAATGATCTCCCCTGTAAAAACCACCCAGGCCGGCATTTTCCCCTTCAGGAAATAATAGGAAAGCAGCGCCATGGCACTGATAACCAACCTTGTATAAAAGCTAATGCCCAAAAGTGTGCCGCCGAAAGGAAGCTTCATTAACAGCCAGCCAGCCACATTGGCAAGATAGGTTGCAATCGCCCAACTGCCCTTAAGCTCCGGGAAAAACCGGAAGTTGGTGAGGCTGTACATCGGATCCGACACATCAATCCCCTGATTTACCCACAGCAGCGGGTAGATCAGCAGCAGACAGGGAAATATGAATTTTTCCAGAATTTTTGTCAGTTTTTTTCTTTTATCCATTGGTATTTCTATCCCCATATCAATCCTGTTACCGTGAATCACCCTTTCTGCCTTCCCATGCTGTCATCAATGCGGCGGATGGCCTCCCCGCATTTTTTCCCGAAGGAGGTCTTTGCAAGCAGGCGCTCCGCAAGCAAAAAGCATTTGCCCCGAACCAGGTCAATTGCCACTGCAAGAAGGAACACAAGCAGTACGCTCTCCGTCATCTGCATCAGATAACCGCCCAGATGCTCCGATGGCGTCCCGATAATCCAGCCGGTCCACCTTGCGCTGATATCCATGTGCTCATGGATCAGGTATACGCCGAACATCCCCGGAGACAGGCGGCAAATACAGCGTTCCAGCTTTTCCGAACGGATGCGCAGACCGCCAAAGGCCATGAACAGCCCCAACGCCCCGGTAAGGCAGAAAATGAAATTATAGTGAAAGGGTACCGTTACATAATATTCCAGCGCCCCGGTCCTTGCACATACCACAAGCGCAGCCAGGGTGATTCCCGCCACGGCCGCGCAGGAGCCGAAATAGACAAGCGCACCTCTCTTTTTTTCCTGAAAAAAACGGATTCCGTACCTCCGTATATAGGCCGCCGTCAGATAAAGGAAAATGAACCAGCCGAAATCGTAGCCGTACCGGTCCGATGAAAATAAAAGGATGCTCACGCTTTTCCCAAGGCTGAAATAAATCAGCAGTCCCATGAGCGTAATCCGCAGCTGCTTCTGCGTCATGGCCCCGGCCGCTGCATTCAGCACCGGGGAAAACAGATACATGACCACATAAGCAGTCACAAACCAGTAATGCCCCGCCTCCACCGGAAACAGGCACTGCCAGATATGGTATATCTGAAAAGCCTCCCCGGCAGGCAGTACCCCGGCGAGCACCAGCACTGGAGGAATCAGCAGTGTATAAAAGAGCACCTGGAACAGCAGCCTGAGAAGCCGCTTCAGGGAAAAGCCGCTTTCCGATAAAAAATAGCCGCTGATAAGGACATAAACATTGACCGCAACAATACAGAAGGACTCCACAAGAACCGCCGCCGTACCTCTTGCCCCCGGCATCTGCCCCGCTTCAGGAAGCCCTCCCGTATGGGAAAGGAAATGCATGGCAACCACCATGAGCATGGCTGTCATACGCAGTAATTCAAAATTAGCCTGTCTCTTTTTCCCTGCTGCCACCGCTTTCTCCTTTCCGCCCTGAACAGTAACGTTATCTCTCCCTGCCGATCTGTCCGTTTTCCACCCGGTAAACCATATCGCATTTTTCAATCGTCTGCAGACGATGCGCTATAATAATGAGGGTTTTCCTGCCATGGAGACGGTTGATGGAGTCCATAATCGCCGCTTCCGTCTCATTATCCAGCGCAGAGGTGGCTTCATCCAGCACCAGTACCTCAGGATCCTCAAACAGTGCCCTGGCAATACCGATACGCTGCCTCTGCCCGCCGGAAAGACGGATTCCCCGCTCCCCGATTCCCGTATCCAGCCCCTCCGGAAGCCCTCTCACAAATTCATCCAGCTGCGCTTCCTTCAGCGCCTGCCATACCTTGGCATCATCAATGTCCTCATCCGGCACGCCGAAAGCAACATTCTTTCTGATAGATGCATCAATCATGAAAATAGTTTGAGGAATATAGCCGATATTTTTCAGCCACTCCTCATAGTGTTCCCTCACTTCCACGCCGTCAGCCAGGATCCTGCCCTCCTGGATATCCAAAAGCCCCAGAAGGATGTCAATGATTGTCGTCTTTCCGGCGCCCGAGGTGCCTACCACGCCCACGGAGCAGCCCACAGGAATTTCCATCTGTGCGTGGTCAAAAATCAGAGCCTCCGAGTTGGGATATTTATAAACAATATCCTGCAGTTCTATTTTTGACAGGACAGGAAGCTTGGGAACCTCCTTTTTCCTGCGGTAATTCTGCTCGTCATAATTCACGTTCCCGTCATTGATATCCTGCTGCAGGTTATCGCTTACCCCCATGAAAAAGGGCTCAAAGTAGGAAATTGAGGTGAGATAGTTATTGATGCGGTTGGCGCTTGGCAGGAGACGCATGGCCGCCACTGCAAATACGCCGATTTGGCTCAGCATCTGGGTGACATCCTTTCCCGCCGCAATCTGCAGGATCAAATACAGCACCAGCCCTGCAATACATACCGTTTCTATCAGCAGGCGGGGGGTTGCGTTATAGATATTATATTTCTGCACCGCCCCCACGTAGCCCGCGCCGCACTTGGAATATTCGTTTATAAAATAATTTTCCTTATTGGCAATTTTGATTTCCTTGATTCCCATAACGGACTGGTCAATCCATTTATACAGGCCGCTGTAATATTCCTGGTTTTCCTCTCCCGCCCTGATCATAATGGGCTTGAGAATCCCTTTAATAATAAGAAGCACCACCACAAGCAGCGCGGCAATGGTAAGAATCATCACCGGATCCTGGGTCATCAGCACCACGATCAGGACGACGAACATGATAATTTCACTGGTCAGCTGCAGCGAGGAAAGGATCAGGCCGTACATATTGTTCACATCCGAGGTGATGCTTCGCTGGATCACGGAAGTGTCCGCGTTCAGATAATATTCATAGGGACGCTCCATGAAATTAATCATCATCTTACGGGAGGTGGCAAACTGATTCGTGTATACAAAGCGCAGCTGAATTACATTCTGAAAATAAAGAAAAATATTTTTTAACACAAATGCTGCGATAATGGCCAGCAGCATGATTATGGTAAACTGCCCGGTGCTCTCCATGCCGAGGAAACGGTAGATATCTCCCAGATACCCATCCCCGGTCACAGCCGCAGGATCCAGTAGCGTGGTGATCACAGGGATGACCAGGCCGATGCTGCAGGCCTCAAGAAGGGCGCCGATAATCATCAGCACCACAATCCCGCCCATCTTGGCCTTCTGTTTTCCATCCAAAAGGATGTTCATTTTCTTTATGATTTTTCTCATCGCAATACCTTAATCCTTTATCTGCTCATTCTGCCGGTGTATTTCCGGCGCTTCGTATTTGTCCATGAAATCCTCCCCCAGAAAGACGGTTTCCTCTGCAAAACCGATGGAGGTGGGCACGGTGAATACGGAGATCACCTTTTTCACATGGATATCCGGAAGAAAATTCATCATTTCCATAGGGAACTTCCCGGATAACACCACGCAGCCCGGAAAACATTTTTCATAATCCAGCAGGTCTCTGGGATGGGGCTTTAAAATGATCTGCATTCCTTTTCCGTAAAGCTCTATAATATCACGGAAGATCCGTTCTCTCGTTTCCAAATCACAAAGCGGCTCGGTCAGTATCAGAATTTTATTTTCATGATTCTTCCCTTCCGTCAGCTGTTTTACCAGCCTTTCCCTGTCCTCCAGGAAAATTCCCAGCAGGCAGCTCTTATCCTCCGCTGTCAGACGCTGTGTCAGCTTTTCCCTGGAGCATTCCACATATTTGGGGCAGGGATACTCCAAAACGGAAATATCATTCACTTCCATATCGATACAGTATTTTCCCCAGCCGTTCTGTATGAAAATCAGATTGAGGGAGGCGAGAAAGGCCTTCAGCCTGAAATGTCCCCTGTTATCATATCTGGCCGTATCATAATAGCGGATGCAGTCCAGCCCGTCCTCCATGGCATGATACCTGATTTTCTTCCAGCTTAAATAATATCCTATCGGATCGGAATCACAGAATACATAAATGTCCTTATATGCCCTGAAATCCACCGGCACAAAAGGCTCCTGAAGCTTCCCCAAAAGCTTGCAGAAACGGATTCTTGCCAGCATGTTCAGTACCAGGTTTCCCCGATCCGTGTGGTACTTTTTCAAAACAGGAAAAAAGCCCTCCTCCTTTTCCTCAAAAACAAAAACCTGCCGGAAAAGACCGGAACGCTCCGCCCTGGCCTTCAGATTCCCAAAATCATTGGACATCGTACTCAGCACCAGGCAGGCCTGTCCCCTTCTGTCTCCGGGCAGGTTTAATTCCTTCAGACAGGCAATATATACATGATAAAAAGTGTGGCAGACATAGATTCTCTCATTCATGCCGCTGCTCCTTATAAAAAAATATCATTATATTTTACCATACATTACCTTCAAAAAGCAAATTTAGTAATAGTTCAGCCTTCGGTCGAACTGTTACCGCATCCGCCCATTATAAGTCGCCTTCGGCGAGGGGCGGATGCCTGCTGCCACCACGTTTTCTCACGGTTTGTGCAGTGAATGCACAAACCTTCCTGAACTGTTACCAAATTTACCCTTTTGTTTCCTCACAGGTTTTAACAACCCACACACCCTCTATCTGTTTCACGCAGCCGTCCGCCGGATAAGCAGGCATTTCCTGATAATCCTTCGTCTCCTTAATGGCCTCGACAGCTTCCTCGCTTACCTCCGGCATTTCCACGCCAATATAGGTCTTCATGAAATTATAGCGTACGCCGCTGGTAAGGAGCCCTGTTTCCTTCGCCACGCCGGATAAATCCGTAAACCTGTCGCCATCCATGGAATAGCTTCCCAGCAGATCAGGTGTCTCGCTCAGGCCATATTCCCCTATCAGCGCAAAGGGGTCGCCCGGCTGATAGCCTGCTGTGGCTTCAATCCTTTCCATGATACGGTTGTAATATGCATAGGATCTTTCATAGGCAATTCCCATCCGGAAATAGGCCTGGTTTGTCACAACAAAATTCTGGTAGCCCACCAGCAAAAGAACCGCCGCAACCACATAGCCCAGTATCCTGCCTGCCCTCACCTTTCCCGCATCCGCCAGGAACAGGCCGGACTGGGTATCCTGGCTTTTTTCCAGGAGGGCGGCAAGAAAGGTATACAGGATATGGTATTGGTAGAGCATCAGCATGCTTATGCTGGCATCCGGCGCCATAATAATGATGGAACCCATGGCCAGGGGCACCATCATGGCAAGAAAAATGTACAGGATGGCGCTGCCTGAATTTTTATAGATTTTTTTCCTGATAAAAAAGGCGATGACCAGGCCAGCCGTAAGGAGGCAGGAAGCCACATTCAGCGCCCAGGCGGCTGCAGTCACAAAGGAAAAGGGCTTCAGAATAAAATACTGCACCACCCATTTGTAGGAACGAAGTATCAGCCTGGGAAGACGGATTAAATCAATTTTCCCCATCTGATCCAGGCCGTTATAGGCATCCAGCTGGGGATATACGATTCTGGAAACAATCGTATAAATAACGACGGAAATGCAGGCCACGACAAAGGCCTTAACCCCTCTTCGGAAAACATCGGCAGTCCGGCTGTTTTCCTCAAGCATATCCAGGAAAAGCCCCATTACCAGAATGCCCAGCGCCAGGCACAGATATGCCTGATAGATTCCCATGCTCAGAACCAGGCAGACTATCCCTGGCAGGAAACCGAAGCGGTATTTCCTAATCAGCCACGCACCCGCACAGGCCAGCAATATACCCACGGCATAGCAGTCCGCGGTAAACATGAAAGTAAACAGGCTGCACATGCTGGGGAAGGACAGCATCATCAGCGGAATCAGGACCGCGGAGGTTGTGCTTTTAAGATGCAGCGTGGAAAGGACAAAGCAGGCGGCGGCGGAAATCAGGACAATGGAAAAAATCCCGCTCAGCCAGGGTACGCTCCAGATCCCATCCAGCGGATTGACATATTTCAGAAACCATCTGCCAAATTCCGAGCCGACCGCATACCCGCCCACATTGTTGATGTCATCCCAGTTCGGCAGCTTATTGGTCAGCATATAGGCATGAGTTATAATTCCCCACAGGATTCCGGAAACCAGGCAGCACCTGATATGGAAGGGGATTTTTAATAATATTTCTTTAAGGGTATCTCTATTTTCATTCATAGCTGTTTTTATCCTTTCCCGTCAAAACTAACCCTGTTTCTTCACCATCCCCACAATCACCCCATCAACCGCCTCATATTCCATGCGTGTATCAATACAGTTCCCCTCGTCAGCCGCCTTATAAATATACATCGTATCCTCCCGCGGATTAATCAGCGACTCCACCAAATCCTCCACAGCCTTTGTCCTTATCGTCTGGCAGGCGGTATTAAAATAATTAATCGTCATGCCATTTTCAGCCGCATATGCACTCAGGTCATTCAGTAAATCCTCGTCATCCAGGCCCACAAAAACCATATGCTTCTTATCACCCTCCCGGGCCCACGTATCCCACTTTTCATCCTCCAGGCGGCTGTCGTAAGCAAACTCGGTTCCAAACTGCACCTGTCGCTGCATCAGCTGCCATTTTCCGTCGGCAATCTGCAGGACGGCAAAAATCACCAGAAGAACCGCAGCCATGGTTTCCCATGGCATTTCCTTCTCCATCCATACAACGCTGCCAAGAATTATCAGGTACAGCACCGGCCAGATAAACCTGCCGCAGCAGCTGATTCTCTGCCACAGAGAGGATAGCCAGGCCGGAAGCTCATAGTTCCAGATCAGACTGCTTCCACAGGCGGCCTGAGGGGAAAGAGCCACAGAAAGAGAAATCATTGCCAGTATCAGAAATGCAACACCGTTTTCGCCCCAGTCAAAACGAAGATGAGTCAGCTTTTTTTCTTTTTTTATAAATACCTTATAAATGGTATGTATCAGACAGGCTGCGGCCGCCACAATCAGTGTAAGTACAATTCCGGTACCAGGAAAGGCCAGCCCTTCTGAGGGATTTGCACCGTAAACCGGAAGATCCAACAGATACTGAGACCACCCCTGCGGATTCCACAGGCCATTCAGATTAAAGCTGGACTGTCCGAACTGAGACGTATCCGGCATATGATTGTGGGAAAAACCTCCCAGCAATGCTACAACTCCAACAGCAGCTCCCAGGTATGCCAGCAGTGCAAGGATATCCTGCCTGATTTTTTTCCTCCGCAGCAGATCGGAAAGCAGAAAGCTGAGAAGGACAAAACCGCACATAGGGATAAAATACATCTGTATACTTCCCGTCAAAAGCCCGGCAATTCCCCAGGCCAGCACTAGCCTTTTTTCGCTTATTTCCATTCTGCGGATTCCCAGATACAGAGAACACAGCACCAGCCACTGGGCGCCCAGAGCCAGGTTCAGGGACATCTGCCCCAGCATCGCAGGCGTAATTACAAAAAGAAGGCTGCCCACAATTGCTTCCGCTTTCTTTTTTACATAATGATAAATCAGAAGCGCCCCAAAAGCGCCCTGGGCGCCCATACAAAGCATGGCCCAGATACCAAAATACTGGAATCTATCCGGCAGAACCGCCTTGAATATTTTAAAAAATACGGCAAACAGAGGCACGGAATCCGTAAAAATAACGGATACGGTATTAGGATAAGATGCATTATCCATCAGCCCAAAAGGAAAAAACCAGTCACTGTTCCTGAAAAAGCACCAGCCCAGATAATTCTGAGTCAGATCCCCGCCACCGAGGAGCCAGTCCGTATAGGTGACATTCAGTACATGAACCCCAAATATACAGATAAACGTAACAATTCCAACCAATGTGCCAAGTATCCACACATTGTTCTTTTTCCAATAATTTAAACCGGCCTGCACAGTAACCTTCATACCTCCCTGTTTCCGGCTTTCCATGTACTTCAACGTGGTAAAGTATCATGTGCCGTTAACTGATGCAAGTATAGCACTTTTCAGGATTGCAGGCAAATAAAAAACAAGTCTTCTCTTTTTTCCTGTAACAGTTCAGCCTTCGGCCGAACTATTACTTTTTCCTTTACCGGATTTATTCCAGCAGGTATAATAATAAAAGAAAATAAAAGAGGATAATTTAATATCCGTTTTTGGGAGACTGTTAAATGGAGACTGGGAAAAAAGGAATTCTCATCCGAACAGATGGTAATCAGGAAATAGCGACAGGGCATCTGATGCGCTGCCTGTCTGTTGCGCAAGCATTGAAGGAACGGAATCTTCCTGTTCTTTTTGCGGTCGCTGATCACAACAGCGGACAGCTGCTCCGTTCTTTTATGGCTGGGGGAGAAAATTTTCCCGTGATATGTCTGGATACGGACTACCGCAATCCTGCCGATGAACTGGACAGGCTTTGCACTGCCGTTTTTGAAAATAATATCGGCTGTGTGCTGATAGATTCCTATTTTGTTACCCCGCCGTATCTGGAGGGGCTTCATAAGGCAGCGAAAACTGCTTATATTGACGATATCTATTCCTTTGATTATCCGGTGGATCTGATTATAAACTATGATGCCGCTCCTTCGGCGGATTTTTACAGAAACTGCCCTTACAAACTGTTGGGGCTGTCTTATACTCCCCTCAGGAAACAGTTCCGCGGCCTTCATCCGGAAGTAAGGCCGCAAGTGAGGGACATTCTTATTTCTACCGGGGGCACCGACCCCTGTGGTGTGGCGGAACGTCTCATAAACAGGCTTCTTTGCCTCCCCGGGGAACAGGAAATATGCTATCATATATTGGCCGGTCCCATGCATTCCGGCCGCGCCGCCCTGAACCTTTTGGCAGATGGGAATCCAGCTATCAGGCTCTATGAAAAGGTTTCAGATATGGCGGCATTGATATGCCGGTGTGATCTTGCCGTTTCCGCGGCCGGAACAACATTATATGAACTGTGTGCCGCAGGAGTCCCGGCCGTCAGCTTTACTATGGCAGATAATCAGCTGACCGGAGCCAGGGATATGGAACGTTTTGCCGGAATCCCTTATGTTGGCGATGTGAGGACTGCGACTGATTTTATAGAAAAGCTGGCGGAAGCCATTATTTCTCTGAGCAGCAGCTATGATAACAGATATTTCCTGGCACATTCCATGCATAAAATGGTTGACGGAAATGGAAGCGTAAGAATTGCGGAAGGGTTGGAAAAGCTATTGTGTTCTGAGGCTTCGCATGTATAATATATGTAGATTCATTTTCGATTTCTATTGGTTATATTAGTGCGAATGTACAGTGCACATTAATTTGCCTGCAGATTCGCACCTTATTTCATATGGTCATTATCCTATTAAGTATGTTTTAAAATACGAGATTGATTAATTCTTAAATAATTTTAATTATAAGTAACAATTTATATATAAAGTGATTCTTAAAATTTGTTATATTTTGCTGTCGAGGCTTATACAGCCTTGTGGATTGAAATGCTCTTATTGGCAGCCATCTTATAAAAGCGGTGTCCGTCGAGGCTTATACAGCCTCGTGGATTGAAATAATTACGATGCCGGGATATTACATCCAGTAAATCATCGAGGCTTATACAGCCTCATGGATTAAAATAAATTATGGAGGAAAAGACGATGGAAGAAATCAACTCGAAGCTTTATAGTCTCGTGGATTGAAATTATATTCAGAAAGCAATTGGTACGAATTAATGTCTAGTTGAGACTATACAGCCTTATAGATTAAAATACCTCAAAAGGAGTAAAATAAATATCATGAAACAAGCCGCCATACCACCAGAAAAAAAATCCGTTGCCATCATCACCGCCAGAGGCGGCAGCAAGCGGATTCCCCATAAAAATATCCGTGACTTCTGCGGAAAACCGATTATCAGTTATTCTATCGAAGCCGCGCTTTCGTCAGACGTCTTTGATGAGGTCATGGTTTCCACGGATGATGAGGCAATTGCTTCCATTGCCAGGAGCTTTGGAGCCGCAGTCCCCTTCATGCGTTCTGCAGAGTCCGCAAATGATTATGCCTCCACGGATGATGTAATCGCCGAAGTCCTGAGGACCTATGAAGCCGGCGGCACCCGCTTTGACCGGTTCTGCTGCATCTATCCCACCGCCCCCTTTGTGACGGCGGAAAAACTGAAAAATGCCATGGCACTTCTTGACCAGGCCGAATCCGTCATGCCGGTAGTTGCGTTTTCCTATCCGCCACAGCGGGGCATTATTCTGGAGAACGGCCGAATCCGCCGCAAATACCCGGAATTTCTCACCGCCCGCTCCCAGGATCTGGAAAAAATGTATCATGACTGCGGACAGTTCTACGCCTGCCGTACGGATGCCTTCTTCCGTGACGGCACAACTGACGTGGATGACCTCGTCCCCATGATCATGCCGGAAATGGAAGTACAGGATATCGATACCGAAGAAGACTGGGCCATTGCCGAATTAAAATACCGCAAAATGCAGAACCTGAAATAAATCCATCAGTGATACACGGAGCGACACCGCTGACCTCTGCGACAGGAAGAAAGGAAAACCAATGAATTCTGATACACTGCAGACCCCCTATTTTTACATCCGGGAAACCGGCCTGGATACGGATGCAGCCATCCTGAAGGAAGCCCTCTCCAAAAACTGGGGGCCGAATCATCTCGTGGGCTATTCCGTAAAAACCAATTCCCTCCCCTGGCTGCTTCAATATATGAAGGGACAGGGCTTTTTTGCAGAAATCGTGTCCGACACGGAATACCGCCTCGTTAAAAAGCTTGGCTTTGACAATGCCCATATGATTTATAACGGGCCGATTAAAGAAAAAGAAATTTTTAACTCCATTCTTCTTGACGGCGGATATATCAACATAGATTCCACAGAAGAACCCATATGGCTGGAGGAATTAAGCGCAGCTTACCCTCAGCGTAATTTTTCTGTTGGCGTACGGGTAAACTGTGATATCGCCGCCCTTTGTCCGGAGGAGGTACTGGTGGAGGAAGAAGGCGGCCGCTTTGGCTACTGTTATGAAAACGGAAGGCTGGAGGAAGTTATTTCCCGCATAAACAGGCTCCCCAATGTCAAAGTCGCCGGTCTGCACCTGCATTCCTCCACCCAGTCCCGCACTGTATCCGTCTATGCCGCGCTGGCCAGTATGGCCGTAAGGATAGCGGAGGAATATAATCTGGAGCTTTCCTATGTGGATATGGGAGGCGGTTATTTCGGGGGGCGGGAGGACAAGCCGGATTACCGGGATTATTTTTACGCCATCTGTAAGGAGCTGCGCAGAAAATTCGATCCCACGCGTACCACGCTGATCGCTGAACCCGGCGTATCCCTGATCTCCAGGGCTACGACATTCGTCACCTCTGTAAAAGATGTGAAGGAAATCCGTAACCATTCCTTCCTCATCACTGACGGCAGCCGTACAAACCTGAACCCGCTTGTCACCAGACATGTTTATCCCCACCATATGGTTTATGTGGATGAGCCTGAAAAAAGGCCCGTAATAAAAAGCCAGTGGGTCACCGGCTTCACCTGTATGGAGTATGACCGTCTTTTTGAAATCAAGGACGGTCCAGCCATGAAGCCCGGGGATAAGGTGGTATACGACACCGCCGGCGGCTATACCATGTGTTTGAATCCGCTCTTCATCCATTATTTCCCTCCCGTTTATGTGGAACATCGTGACGGCACGCTTTTTAAAACCCGTGACCAGTGGGATGTGGATGAATTTATGCAGAAAAATTATATCGAAGAAAGGGATTTCCATGAATAAAGAGTTTACTATAGGTTCCCACTCCGTGGGAAATAACGCTCCCGTTTTTATCGTGGCGGAGATGTCCGCCAATCACCTGCAGGATTATGGCCGGGCGGTGGAAATCATCCATGCCGCCAAAGAGGCCGGCGCCGATGCCGTGAAGCTTCAGACCTACAGACCTGAAACCATTACCCTGGACAGCGAGGCATCCTGTTTTCAGATAACACAGGGAACTATCTGGGACGGCACCACCCTTTATAAACTTTACGAAGAGGCTTATACTCCCTGGGATTGGCAGCCGAAGCTGATGGAAGAGGCGAACCGCCTGGGAATGGAATGCTTCTCCTCTCCCTTTGATTTTACGGCTGTTGATTTTATGGAATCCATGAATATGCCCGCCTATAAGCTGGCTTCCTACGAAATCAACGACATTCCCCTGATACGCAAAATCGCACGCCTGCATAAGCCTGTGATTTTTGCCACGGGCATCGCCCATCTGGAGGATATTGAACGTGCGCTCCGCGTCTGCAGGGAAGAAGGAAACGAAAATGTGGTTCTGATGAAATGTGTTTCTTCCTATCCCACGCCCTATGAAGATATTAACCTGAACATGATACCAACACTGGGCAATATGTTTGACTGCGTTATGGGCCTGTCTGATCACAGCATGGGAACCGCGGTGGCATCCGGCTCCATTGCTCTCGGCATAAAAATGGTGGAAAAGCATCTGACGCTGCGCCGCAGCGACGGCGGCCCCGACGGCGCGTTCTCCATGGAACCGGAAGAATTTGCCGAAATGGTAAAAAATATCCGCATCATGGAAAAAGCCCTGGGCAGCTCTGATTTCCATTTAACGGAAAAACAGGAAATTGAGCATGAAGGCTCCCGTTCCCTTTTCGCTGTTAAGGATATCGCCAAAGGGGAAGCCCTGACTCCGGAAAATGTCCGTTCCATCCGTCCCGGAAACGGCCTGCATACCATGTATTATGAACAGATTCTCGGGCAGCACGCAGCGCGCGATATCAGCAGGGGTACTCCCCTTGCCTGGAATCTGATTACGGATTAAAGCCGAAACGAAATTTTATAATCCAAATTTCCCCTAAAACGCCCTCCGGGCGCATTATGACAACAGGGTCTTACGCGGAAAACGGAGGCCCTGTCTGATTTTCGGCAGTCATTTTACCGCCAGAAAAATCTGTGGCAGAAAATTGCCTAATCCTCCACAGCTTCCGGGGATTTCGGCTAGTTTCCGGACACAAAAAAGCGTGCGGCCTTCAACTGGATTTACACAGTCCTGCCACACGCTGTAGTTATTCTATATTTATTCTTCCCGTTCTGTTCAAAGGTAATTTTTCACAAAGTTCTCCGAGAACTCTGCGAAATACTCTTCTGCCTGCTTCTTTGACAGAGAGAACCTTTTTTCTATCTTACTGATAATCCTGTCCTTGCCGACTCCCTCCTCCAGATTATCCACCACAAAAATACGAATACCCTCCGTCAAACCGGCTTTTCTGCCGTCTTCCTTACCGGCTTCATATCCATCCTCGTAAAATTCCCCGCTCAGGCTCTTCATAACCTTTTCTTCGTCATATTCCGTTAAAAGTGCATTCATAACCTCAGCCCTCCTCCGGCTTAAAAATTCGGCAAGGATCCCTTCCTCAATACACTGTTCCATTGCCACCCGGATCGCCGCGGCAGGCTCCATAGCCCTCAGGTTCTCCCTGACGCGTTCAATGAAAACAGCGTATTCCTCCAGCCTCCTGCACCGTCCCATCAATTCCGTATTGTGCCCCGCATTGATATTCAGCATACGGACACGCACTTCCAGACAGGCCATATCCTCTCCCTGCATAAATGCATCCGACAGCTTCAAAACCGATGTATCCGGCATCCTGCTCTCCCCATTGTAAAAAATAACATATACCGGCGAGGGAATCCGCAGCAGCCTTGTGGAATAAATCATTCTGTCGTGGAAAAAACGTTTATACAAATCGGAAAAGTAAAACAGTCCCCGCAGCGGCATATTGGGATTTAAGGTACTCTGATGTTCAAATAACCCCATTCTTCCGTCCAGAAGGAAGGAAATATCGTTCTTCATCCCCATATAAATCACATCATCGAGGGTGGTGATCTCCAGGGCGTCCGGATCAGTATAGCATTTTTGGCATAATGCGTTATACAGCTCCAGCAGGTCACTGCGCTCCGAAAATAACAATCGGAACAGGCGGTCCTTATATTGTTTCTGGGGTTTTGGGGTCAGTACTGCTTCTTTTGTCTGCATGGCAATTGCTCTCCTTGAATATTGTATTTTTCAAGAAAAAATCGCTTCCGCAAACCAAATCATAATAAATATCAAAAGGGATTTCTATAAGAATATTATAAAAGAAAGTATGGAACATAGCAAGATAAAGTAAACAAATCCACAGAAGATGAAATAAGAAATGTTATGTAGAAGTAATTACAGAAGCGACTGCTTCCTGAAAGTAATTCTATTTTGGCATTTTTCCCTTCCCCTGTCAATAGGGGGGAGGACGGTTCGTGTCCTTCCGGCGGGGGCGGTTCCGAAGGGGGCCTGCTGTCCTGGTATCCGGTGAGGGGCTTTGGAGGGCGGGGGGCGGCTGTGAGGGGGTGTCACGGATGCTTAT
>NZ_QVLV01000016.1:0-25255 GCF_003435485.1 Eisenbergiella massiliensis | reverse complement strand
GTGAGGGGGTGTCACGGATGCTACTCAGTTTTGGGCGGTTTCTAAAAGTATCCCAGGATAGCTTTGGCGTCCCTGATACGGCAGGAACTCGTCGCAGGCTCCTCAGACAGCTGCCGTATCTTAGGGAGAAAGCTTTCCTGGGATACTTTAAGAAACTGCTCCAAAACTTCATAAGCATCCGTGACACCCCCTCACAGCCGCCCCCCGCCCTCCAAAGCCCCTCACCGGATACCAGGACAGCAGGCCCCCTTCGGAACCGCCCCCGCCGGAAGGACACGAACCTGGGTGTGAAGGGAAATGAGGGAGTGGAATAGAAAAAATTTGGAAGGAGGACAAATGGGAAAAAGAGTTTGTGCGGGTCTTGCGGAGGTTTTCTTTTGTTTTTGGTTTATGCTGGCGGAACCGGGGGTGGTGCTTTTAGCCTGGGGAGGTTATGTTTTTCCGGGTGGTTACTCTGTTTCGAATTGGGTGAGGATGTGGTGGGCGGCGTTTATGAGGTTGGTTTCTGTGGTTTCGGAAGCAGAGGGGCGGGGCGGGGCGGACTGGAGGATGAAGTAGCCTCTTCCCATGAGGGAGTGGCCGGTGGTTACTTTCTGCATGTAGTCTCCGGGAGTTATGCGGCAGTTCCAGGCTTTGAGGGTGATTCCTTGCGGGAGGCGGAGTTGGGAGGCCTGGGGGATTGTTTTGATGCGGCATTGTTCCAGGTTGAAGTAGTGAATCAGGAGTTTTTCTGTTTTTGCTGGCTCGTAGGTGTAGT
The DNA here is from genome assembly GCF_003435485.1 of Eisenbergiella massiliensis. Taxonomy (NCBI): domain Bacteria; kingdom Bacillati; phylum Bacillota; class Clostridia; order Lachnospirales; family Lachnospiraceae; genus Eisenbergiella; species Eisenbergiella massiliensis. The sequence goes on along the minus strand of NZ_QVLV01000016.1, from coordinate 24,498 downwards.
CCATGTTGCATTGGCTTCTGATGTATTGTTCCGCCATGTCGATGCCTGTGGCCAGGGGGGTGAAGAGGTTGTGGAGGTTGTGGCCGGAGGGCCTGGCTGACAGTTCGATGGCGAAGATACTGTTTTCGGTGATCATGAGGTCTGCGTGGAGGAGGCAGTTTTTGAGGCCCAGCAGGGCGGTGGTTTCTGTCAGGTAGGCTGCGGCTCTTTCCCAGAGGAGGCGTTGTGTTTCATCTTCCCGGGGGTTTACGCTCAGGTAGCCTATGGCCTGTCTGGCAGGGGGTGGGGTGATGAGTTTTTTGCGGAGCAATATCATGCGGAAGCGGTCCTTGTCCATGCAGGCGTCCACGCCGTATTCCACGCCCGGCGCGGCTTCCTCCAGGACGTAGTCTTCTGTGGGGGCGGCTGTGTCCTGGTTTTCGGGGAAGATGCAGGTGAGGGCTTGTTCCAGTTCCCGGGGATTATTCAGGAAAAAGATGCCCCTGCTTCCTGAGCCGTATCTTGGCTTGAGGATTGCGGGGTATTGGAGGGTACTGAAATCTCTGGCAAGATCCCCTGCTTGCGCCGGGGCTGCTTCTGCGGGTATGAGAAGGCAGCGGCAGTTCCTCAGGTTCTTTTCCTGGAGTTTTTTGTGAAAAAGGTATTTGTCTGTGCAGTATTCAGCGGCCTGTCTGCTGATGCCGGCAAGTCCCAGGGCGTCATTTACCGCGCCTGCCGTGGTCAGGTATCTGCCGATAGGGCCGGTGATCAGGAAATCCGGCTTTCTGTCTTGCAGGGCGTCCAGTACGGCCTTTTCATCCGAAATGTCTATGGTAAGTCCTTCATCTGCCGCTTTCAGTCCTTCCGCGTCCGGATTGCCGTCAAGGGCCGTCACGTAGACGCCCAGCTCCTGTGCTTTTTGGATGGTATGCAGGGATTCCTCTCCTGCGCCTATCAATGCTGCTTTCATCTGCTTCTCCTCCGCCGGTTTCCCGTATTGCATGTTTTATATGTTTCGTAATTTCTTTGTTCTTTATGGCTTTAATTTTTTTCTGAAGTTTCTGTAGGTCCAGAGCAGGCTGAAATATATCATGAAGAACAGGGAGGATTTCTGCTGCATGCGCACCAGTTTTTTCTCCTCCTCATTAAAACGTTTTTGATAATAGGGATTTTCCTGGAAATCCGGGAAAGTGCTGCGCATTTCATCGCCCAGCGCTTTTACAAAGGAAAGCTCCTTCTTTTTTACGCCGAACATATAGGTGAACAGGGTATTCACATAGAAAAGGACGGAAAAACTGCATTCCAGTTCCTTGTAGTATTCCTCAAGGTAGCCGTACCGCTTTGCCTCCGCTATCATGATTCTGCCGGCTTCCATCCTGTCCTCGCATCTTTTGCGGGTGATGGTATGGACGGTGGAGGCCTCGTGCTGGTAATAGTAGTACATGGGCTCCGGCATGTATGCAAAGTGCTTTGCCCGCAGCATCCAGGTGTTTCCCAGCGCGTTATCCTCGTAGAAAATTCCTTCCGGGAAGCGGCTTTCACAGCCGAGGATAATATCACGTCTGTATATTTTCACGACAAGGCTGCCGCTATCCAGTATCAGGGAGGCATATTTGTCATGATCCAGGCTTCCGGCCTGCTCCGGGCTGTTGTTATGGACCACCTGTCCTGTTTTCATGCTGTGCTCCTGTGTCAGGCAGTAGTCGCAGCCCACCATGTCCGCGCCTGTTTCTTCTGCGCGGGCCAGCATTTTTTCGTACATATCCGGTGTAATCCAGTCGTCGCTGTCGATAAATCCGATCCATTCCCCCGATGCCAGGGTTAAGCCTATGTTTTTGGCGCCCCCCTGTTTTCGGTTTACCTCGGAATGGACCGCCCGGAAGCGGCCGGGGTATTTTTTTTCAAACTGCAGAAGGATATCCCATGACTGATCCGTGGAGCAGTCATCCACTGCGATGATTTCCATGTCCTGCAGCGTCTGTCCCACCAGGGAATTCAGGCAGTATTCCAGTTTTCCGTCCGCCGCCGTATTATAAACAGGCACGATAACACTCAGCTTCATTCTCAGTTTTCCTCTCTTTACGGTTCCCCGGCCTCCGGCGCCGCCCCTTTGGTCACCTGATATAAATCAAACTCGTTATCCTCTATCCCATAGTGTCCCACATATTCTATCTGCAGCTGGTAGGGAATGATTTGATCCGGCACAAAGTCCCACTCCATTTCCGTATCCAAAAACCAGATCCGGTCAAAATCCCGGGACAAATCCACATCCCTGACATAGAAAAGGCGTTCCTCAGGGAAATAGTATTTATAGTTAAAATAATACGCCTGGTAATTGTATACCACCAGGTCCCGTTCGCCCAGGTTTTCCGTGAAAAACTCCTCTGTCTGGGCGGTCAGCGTGGCCTTATATTCCGCACGGTAATTATCTCTGTAGGAAATCGCCCCCACAGCCAGGAAAAATACAAGAAACAAAGCAGCGATTTCCTTACGGAACCGCCGGCAGCCAATGGCTGTAAACAGGCAGAACAGGCCCATGGCCGGGAACACGTACTGATCTCTGTAAATAGGCTGCTTCAGCAGGGAAAGCAGAATGCCGCCGCCCGCCGTCAGCGTGGGCACGGCCATACAAAGCAGGGCGAATACACCGGCTTTTCCTTCCTCTCCGCCCTTTTTCACAGAAACCAGGCAGCTGATTCCCGCCAGCAGGGAAATCACAAGAAAGACATAGGTAGTCTGCGGCACCGGAGCCAGTCCGAACGCCCATAAAAAGTAGCTCCACACCGTTTCCCCGGTGATGGGCGGTATCCAGTAACCGGCCTCCACCCTGGTTACCTGTTCGTAAAAATAAGGCATCCAGGGCAGGTAAAGCGTCGTCATAAGCAGCGAAAACAGCACCCATTTCCCAAGCTTCTTTCTTTTTTCCCTGGAAAAAAGCAGCGCCAGGAACAGCAGTCCGTTAATAATGATAACGGATGCAAATGCAAAATAATGCAGATAGGCCGCCGCCACAGCCGTTACGGTAAGCCAGATCCAACAGCTCCATCTGTCATTCACGTAGATTTCCCAGGCGGCCAGCCCGCAGGCCGTAACACAGAAAAGCGCCCAGGAATACATACGCACCTGGACCGCATAAACCATGGAGCAGGGAATGCAGCCAAGCAGGATGATAAACAGAATAGAGGTTCTGTCCCCGAAATATTTTCTCACCTTCGTCGCTCCCAGAACAAGCGTCAGGCTCATGGGAATCAGCGTCAGTACCTTCTGTACCTGCAGGCTTTCCCCGAACAGAAGCCGGAACAAACGTCCCAGGAAATAATACAGCGGCGGATGCACATCCTTTGCCGTTTCCGATACGATTTCTCCGAAGCCCTCCTTGAACAGATTCATGCTGAAAATTTCGTCCGTCCATACATTGTTATTAAAAATCAGGGACAAGTACAGCAATGTAAAAAATATTACGCTGCCCCAGATTAATATTCCTTTCTGCTTTCCATCCGGCAGATGCCAACTCTTTTTTTTCACCTCTGTCTGCATATACTCTCCTCCGGCCTGTCAGACGCATCCTGTTATCATCAGGATGCAACGGCCGGCTTTTTCTCTCTATTTTGCATAATAGGACGCTATTTTCCCAACCGCCGTAATCACATCCTCCACGTCCGCATCGCTCATTCCATAGTAAAGAGGCAGGCTGATGATTTCCTCATACAGCTTTTCCGCCTTCGGGCACAGCCCCTTTTGATATCCAAGTTTCTGATAATATGGAAAATAATAGGTGGGGATATAGTGCACATTGCAGCAGATATTTTCCGCCGCCAGCGCCTCGAAAAATCCCTTTCTGTCTATGGTCAGCGCTTCCGGCCTGATTCTCAGGATATACAGATGCCTTGTAGTATCGGATTCCGGGATTTCCTCCTGCACCGTAATCTGCGGCATCTGTGAAAAGGCTTCGTTATAGCGCTTCACGATTTCCTTCCTGCGGGCCTTGAACATCTCCAGCTTGTCCAGCTGGCTGAGCAGCAAAGCCGCCTGGATATCCGTCATACGGTAATTATAGCCAAGCTCGATCTGCTCATAATACCATGGCCCTTCCGGTGTGTTTTCCATCCAGTCCGGATTTCTGGTAATGCCGTGTCTTCCGAACAGTACCAGCTTTTTATACAGCTCGTCGCTGTTTGTCATTACGGCGCCGCCCTCTCCTGCAGTTACGGTTTTCACCGGATGGAAACTGAAGGTGGTCATATCCGCAATCGAGCCGGTTGCCTTCCCGTCATAACAGGTGCCGATGGAATGAGCGCCGTCCGTAATTAAAATCAGTCCATATTTGTCGCAGATTTTCCGCAGAGCCTTCAAATCCGTTGACTGGCCGGTATAATCCACGGCAACCACCGCTTTCGTTTTTTCCGTCACGCATTGCTCCACGCTTTTTGGATCTATATTGTAGGTTTTGTCATCAATATCGGCAAATACAGGTCTTGCGCCGCAGTACAGGGCGCAGTTTGCGGAAGCCGCAAAGGTGATAGGCGTGGTTATCACCTCATCCCCCGGGCCCACTCCCGCAGCAAGGCAGGCGATATGTAGAGCCGCTGTGCCGTTAGATACCGATACGGCATGCTTCGCCCCCGTAATGCTGCAAAGCCGTTCCTCCAGCTCTCCGATTTTGGGACCGCAGGTGAGGGCGTCGCTTTTGAGCACGTCCAAAACCGCCTGATAATCTGCCTCGTCCAGATACTGATGTCCGTAATATATTTTTGTCTCCCTGACCGGCGATCCGCCTACCGCCGCCGGAAGCCCCCATATTTTTTCTTCCATAAAATTGTCCTTTCCCATATCCTGGCCTGTTTAAGCTGCAAAAAGAAGGGCGCCTTATGCAGCTCCTGTCTCCCGGAAGCGATACCCGGAGCAGCCGCGTAAAGGCCCCCTCTGATTTTTATTTCTCCAGTTCCACGTTCTTAAGAAGCTCGCGGATATCCTCCACGGTAAGCCATTCCTTATTGTTCCCTGAGCTGTAGGAGAAGCCCTCCTCCACCTTTACGCCGCTCAGATCCGGAACCTGCCTGTCATTCCATACCACCTGAGGATATACGATGAAATGCTTGTCATATTCGTAGGTATTGAAGGAATCCTCCGGTGTCACCATGATTTCATGGAGCTTTTCACCGGGACGGATGCCGATTTCCTTCTTCGTACAGCCGGGAAGCATGGCCTCGGCCAGATCTGTCACTTTAAAGGAAGGGATCTTGCTGATGAAGGTTTCGCCGCCCTTCGCCTCCTTCAGGGCTTTGATAACAAGCTCCACGCCCTCTGTCAGGCTAATCCAGAAACGTGTCATGCGGAAATCCGTAATAGGCAGCTCCGTGCCCCCGTTTTTAATGATATTGTTAAAAAGAGGGATGATGGAGCCGCGGCTTCCCGCCACATTCCCGTAACGCACGATGGAAAAGCTGATGTCCTTATTGCCCGCATAGGCATTAGCCGCTACAAAAAGCTTATCACTCACCAGCTTGGTTCCGCCGTAAAGATTTACCGGATTGACCGCTTTATCTGTGGACAGGGCCACCACCTTTTTTACATTGGAATCCAGCGCCGCGTCAATCACGTTCTGCGCACCGTTTATATTGGTCTTAATGGCTTCGTTGGGATTATATTCACAGGCAGGAACCTGCTTCAGGGCCGCCGCATGGATGACATAATCCACACCTTCAAAAGCTCTTTTCAGCCTGTCCTTGTCTCTTACGTCACCGATAAAGTAACGCATTTTTGATTCATATTCCTTGAATTCATTCTGCATCAGGTACTGTTTGAATTCATCCCTGGAATAAATAATGATTTTCTTTGGATTGTAGTGGGTCAGCGCATACTTGGTAAAACATTTGCCAAAAGAGCCGGTCCCGCCGGTTATCAGTATCGTTTTATTATCTAACATGAACTTTCCTCCATTTGTGTATAGTTTCCCTTTTCTTCTGATGGTCTATACATCTTTACTCTCATCTGCGCACAAAAGCACTCGTGTAGCTGAAGCCGCAGACAAAACAGCCTGCCGCCCCGCATCATCACAGCTGCTCCCTTTCTGCTTTTCGGCCGGTACTGCCGAGAGTTCAGGACCCTTCAAGGAAAAGCCGGTTTCTATCGGCATTATAACATAGCCTACCGGCTAATGCAATGCACCTGAATCCGTCAGCGCGGTAAATGCGCAGACCTGGCTGAACTGAAACGCTCTGTGCCCGAACTGTTTTCCCCGAAAAACAGTCCCTCAATCCCGCAGGCGGTACCGCACCTCTCCTTTGCCCTCCTCATGGACAATCATACTTTCCTTCTCCAATAAGGCCAGGCACAAAAGCGCTTCTTTTTCGGAAATTCCCATTGCCTTTGCAATTTCCTTTCCGCCTGCCCGCACATTGTCCCTAAGATAGTCAAGTATCCTGGGAAGCTTCGTTTCTTCCAGGTGTTCCTTCCGCCCGCGCGCCTGCAGCTGCTTCCCGGCCTCTTCCTCCCCTGTCAGCGGCAGAATCAGAACCACTCTGTCCGGATTGAATTCCTCCAGCAGCCGCGGCCGGTTCCAGCCGTTGCTGTTCCAGATGCGGCGTATTTCGGTCAGCCCCTTTCCGGTTCCGTCCCCCACTCCTATCAGATGGAACATACGGCTGATACGTTCATTCCTGGCATCCGGCGCCGCGCCGTGAATCACTGCTTCCTCGGCCACTCGCATATCCCCCGGATTGGCGATCGCAAGCTGCTTCCTTTCCCGGCGGACAACCACGCCCACACGGTCGTAATAGTTGGCATGGCTTAACGCGTTGGCAAGAGCCTCACAGATCCCCTTCTGCGGGCCATCCGCTGCCTGTCCTTTTCCTTCCTGCGCCTGTCCTTCCGATAAAAATGGGCCTGCCGACATAATTCTGGCTGACACCCGCAGATAAAAATCAAACAGGCTGCCGCTCCAGTCCCCGGAATCTGAAAAAATACCATTGGAAGCCGCGTCCCCTTCTTCCGTATATTCCAGATGGAAGCGGGAGAATTTCTTTATGATTTCCGGCTCTCTTCCAAACATCAGAAGCCCTGCGGCTGTCACATGGCTGATACCGCTGCCGTCCGTCTCCATGGCTCCCAGTTTTTCCAGGAACTCCGGAACAGACAGCTGTGCCGGGGACTCCTCCGGATGGCAGACAAAATACTCCTGCCGATACCTCTCCACCGTATCCCCGTCCAGGACCTCCATTCCCATATCCCCAAAGACCTGAATATCCTGGGAACCGCCTGCCGCGTCCCGCAGCATGCTGTCCACCTCGTCCCGGGTACACCGGTAATCCCCTTCCCCGTTCCTGCGGTAGGAGCCCATATAAGGATCGTTTCCGATGTAAACCGGTTTTTCCCTGCGGTCCGCCCTGGGAACCTCGATTACCACAATCCTTCCCCTGCCGCTGTTTTCCGCCGGAAAAGGGGAAGTTTTGCTGTCCTGCGCCTGTAAGGGAAGCTCCCCGGCGCCCTGTCCGCCGATTCCCGCCTCCACAATCTGCACCTGGCTTTCCTCCAGGATATTGGCGCTTACGATCTGCCTGTCATTTACAAGACGCCAAAACTCCTCAACAAGCCATTCCGGCGAAGGAAGCTTAACCGGACGGAATGATTTATCCGGCAGCTCCTCCACTCCCAGGAGGATCACGCCGCCGATGGTATTGGCAAAAGCGGAATAGGTCTCCCACAGGCTGCGCGGAAAGCCTCCCTGCGCCCGTTTCGCTTCAATCCGGTTATTTTCCCTGTATTTATCTATTTCCTCGAAATGAAGCATCCGCCCCTCCTTTTTTATAATACCCCTCTTCTACACGCCCCGCGCCCGCATTGTCAGGCCATGGAGCCGCCGCACCGTTTTGGGCGCTGCGGACAGAAGCAGCAGATATACCTTCTGCTTTGCCGTCAGGTAGGGGGAAACCACAGTATCGGCCACATGCCTGCGGCAGTATCGTTTTACCGCCGTATAAAAGCTATCCTCCCGCACCATAAGTCCCACCGGGATATGCAGCAGATAATCCAGCCGCTGATAAAGGCCGAAGCGCACCGCTTCCTTCTGCAGCGCCGGATATTTTTCCTCCACTATCCCCTGGACATAGTCTGCATTCTTCACAATATCCACAAAAACCCTGGAAAAATCATTCCGTTCCTTCCGCCTGGTATTGCTGCCCATACGGTAATATACATGATAAAGCTGCTGAGGAAGGATACAGACGCCCTCCGTCTCCTGCAAAAGCTCCACCAGCAGGTAAAAATCCTCGTTCAGCTCCCCCTCCGGGAACCGTTTCTCCCCGAAAAGGCTTCGAGCCGTCAGCTTGGTACAGAAGGAACAGTCCCCCCTGTGCAGCAGCAGCTCCCGCAGGAAGGCTTCCCCGGACAAAAAAGTCACCTTTTCAGGCGGCGTACATACATCCGCCCTCTTTTGCCCGTTTTCATCAATCTCATCCCTGGAAGCCTGGACGATGCGGTAACCGCCCGCCTTCACCTGTTCCATCAGCCTTTCATACATATCCGGATCAATAAAATCGTCGCTGTCCACAAAGCCCAGATATTCCCCGCGCGCCTTTTGCAGCCCTAAATTCCGGGCGGAGGAGGAGCCGCCGTTTTCCTTATGGAACACCCGGATCCGCCCGTCCCGTTCCGCCAGCCGGTCACACAGCGCCCCCGTGCCGTCGGTGGATCCATCGTCCACCAGCAGGATTTCCAGGTTCCGGTAGGTCTGGGCGCACACCGAGCTCACACAGCGCTCCAGACAGTCCATGATATTATAAATCGGGATGATGACAGTGATAAGCGGATCCTCATTCCTCATACTGATCTCCTTCCCGGCCAGATGACAGGGGCGATGGAAAAAGGCCCCTCTGCGGGCGGCTCCACCCTTCCCTTCTGCCAGTTTTCATAAAAACGCATACACTGCGCCGCCGCATTTTCCGCATTCCACAGGGAACAGATGGTATCATAGGCCCTGCGTCCCATCTGCCGCCGTTCCTCCTCATGCTCCATCAGATAAACCACCGCCTCCCGGAACTGCTCATAGCTTCCTTCCCGGTAAATCATCCCGTTCACACGGTTTTCGATAAGATACGGCACCGCGCCCGGCTCCGAATTCGCCACCACAGCGCAGCCGCTGTTCATGGCTTCATTCACCACGGCGCCCCAGCCCTCCAGATGGTTGCTTGTAAAAAGATGGATATGGCTCTCCTCCATCTTCTTTCGCACCTCACCCGGCTCAAGAAAGCCGTACAGAATGACCCGGTCCGAGAGGCCTTTTTGTTCGATTTCGCCCTTCAGCTGATCCTCCAGCTCCCCGCTGCCGATAAAATGGATGCGGTAATCCAGCCCCTTTTCCCGCAGATCCTCTGCCAGCCTCACCACAAATTCCGGGTGCTTTAACGGCATCATCCGGCCCGCCCAGACAATCTGCACCGGCCCATCCTCAGCCTTTCGCTCCTCCGGCCCCTTCCCATTGTAATGTCTGGTTTCCGGAAAGTACCCGAACCGGAACCGTTTCCCCGGATATGCATGAATCAGTGAAAAATCCGAAGCCACATATGCGCCCGCGCAAAGCAGATAGACCGGCTTATTCCTGTACCGGATGTGCTCCCTGTATTTGTGCGCCAGCCCCCTGGGAGAAACCGCCTTCCACTGCCCCTCCCGGTAAATCCGTTCGCTGATGCGTATGGCCGGCTTTCCGCTGCCAAGCCTTCCGGCAATCAGCTCCTCCTGCTCCATCCAGCCGGCAAGCAGCAGATCACAGTCCTCTATCAGTCCCCTGCAGACCTCCGGTTCTTCATAAAGCAGATGCACATAGGGAATCGACCGGGCGTCCACCGCCCAGCCCATTTTTACCCGTTCCTCCTCCATAGGCTCCGTCTGTATAAACGTAAAATCCTCCCCCAGCTTCCGGTAAAGGCAGTCGCAGAAAGGAATCTGGTGATGGTTGATGTAATTGGAAATAAAGTTAATTTTCATGAACGCTCCCCCGGTTAATCATATCCCGGTATATCCCCATCAGGACGGCATAATTTTCATCCCCGTCGTGATTATGTCCGGCCTGCTTCGCCGCTTCCCGGGAAAGGCTGTCCGCCAGCCCGTCATTTTCAAATATCCGGATCACGCATCGGGCCAGCTCATGCACATTGCCTTTCTCAAACAGCAGCGCGCTTCTTTTATCCTCCGCCATATCCGGGATGCCCCCCGTCCGGGAGGCGGCGCAGGGAACCCCCAGCAGCATGGCCTCCCCCAGGGAATTGGGGGAATTTTCCAGCGCGGAGGGACAGACGAATACATGGCTGTTCAAATAAGCCTCCTTCATCTGCACATCCGAAAGCTGGCCTAACACGGTAATTTTATCCTCCAGCCCGTTTTCTTCCATCAGCTTCCGCAGATATTTGCCGTAGCCGGAGATTTTCAGCTTTTCCTTCAGGCTGCCATAGGCCGTAATACCGATTCCCGCCACGCTGATATGCGCTTCGGGAAATTTCTGCAGGATTTCCGGCATGGCCTGCAGCAGATAATGGAATCCCTTCAGCGGATAATCCCCCTGGCTGGCAAAGATTTCATAGCTCCTGCAGCTGTCCCGCCGCCAGCTTCCCTGGTAAAAACAGGACCGCATGGTTTCGTTCATTTTATGGTAAACAAGCCCCTGATTACATGCAAGGGATCCCTCCCTGTCAAAAACAGTCCGCCCGGTCACATGGCCGCTGCCCTGGAGCACCTGCCGCTCCCGTTCCCCCCGGATACGGAACTTTTCCTGCTGCATACACAGGCTGTCCTTTCTCAGCAGATCCCGGAAGGTCGCCTTTTTCTGTACGGTTTCCGGCAGATCCGCCATATAGCTTTCTGCGCACGCGCCTATCAGCCCCTGGATCCCCACCAGCGTCCGTTCCGGCCGCTGAAAACTTCTCACCATGGCCAGCGCATGGGGAAACTCCGTACCGAAAATATGCACCAGATCCGGTTTGAAATCTGCAAGAATTCCTGCAAACCGCTTTTCCATCGACAAATCATATAGCTCAGGCCTCTTCAGATTTTCCCGGAAGCCATACACGTATACTTCTTTTCCTCCCGCTTCCGGCGCATCCGTCAGCTCCTTAAGCTTTATCCTGCCGCTAAACTGCGAAAGCTCCTCTTCTTCAGAAGGAAAGCAGATGCCCAGCTCCAAATCCTGCTCCTCATCCGCCAGATAACGGTTCAGCGCCCCGGTCAGCCACCCTTCCCTGACGCTGTAGCTGCGCCCCAGCGCGGCAGCCGCCGAAGGAGGACAGATATTGCACAGCCATAACACCCGCAACCGCTTACTTTCTTCCCTCATCCTTTTTTCCTCCTGTAGACCGCAGATTTAACCGCATTATAGCCCTTTGACAACGAAGGGCTTTCCGCGATTTTCGTGCGCAGCGGCGCCAAAGTTGCCAGCATGAGGAAGGAATAGAAGCTTCTTTTCCAAAAGCCCTGATAAAAACGTGTGATCACCCTGTGCTCCAGCGCGGAACGCTTCCGGTTTTCCCTGGTTTCCGAAAAACCGCCTCCCTCGTAGAAGGCCACTGTCACCGGCATATACACAGCCTCCGCCTTCCTGTCATAAATACAGTACAGGAAATGCTCATAATCCGCCCGCACCCGGAAATCCGTATCATATCCCCGCTCCGCAAACAGGCCGGCGTCATAGAAGCAGACCTGATGGCAGGGCACATTCCGGTAACAGGCGAAATCATTCATCCGCGGCGCGGAATGCACCGGACAGTCCTGCAGTTCATTATACTGATCCCCGTAAAAAATATACGGCCTCGTGCGGCACAGGCTTTCTTTCTCCGTTTTTTCGATAAATTCGGCTGTTTCCGACAGCACGCTTCTGCTGTAAAGCCGGTCGCCGCAATTTAAAAAAAGCAGGAAACGCCCCCGGGCATGGGCAAGCGCCTGGTTCATCCCGTCATAAATGCCCTTATCCGGCTCCCGGAAAAAACGGATCCTGCTGTCCGCCGGCAGTTCTTCCAGCTTCTCAACGGAGCCGTCCGTAGAGCCTCCATCCTTAATGATAATTTCAAAATTCCCATAGTCCTGATCCAGCACGCTCTTCAGCGTGGGCACAAGCTTTTCTCCCGGATTCAGCGACACGACCACAATACTAAAAAATAAATGAGCCATTCAACCATTCCTTCTCCGTAAAAATCCAGCTGTGATAGGGCAGCACGCGCACTCCCTCCTGATGGGCCGTAAGGAGGAAATAGGCAAAATACAGCAGGCAAAAAGCCGCTGTCAGGAGGAACATCACTTTTTTCTTCTTTCCGGCACCTTTTTTCAGGAGCCGCAAAGCGGACGCGCCCCCAGGCTCCGGCGCCTCATCTGGCATTCCCATTAAAATCCCCGGCACCAGGAGCACATGCGCCGTAATCAGATAGTAGCCAAACCTGGACACAAGAGGCAGAAAGGAAGCGCAGGTATAAAGCGCCAGCCCCAGCAGGTTCAGCTTAAAATAAAAAAGATTGGCCCGGTTCTCCTTTATCGTCTCCCGATAGGCAAAAAGTCCCAGCACCAGCACCGCGGCGCAGCGGATGATGCCCATCAGGCTTCCCTCCAGCCCGGTTTCCTTCTGCAGATATACCGTGTTCTGGTAGGAGGGATACAGCCACAGCACCACCTTCATCCAGAACCCCTGAAACAGCGGGAGGCTGACCGCGAATGCCGCTCCCAGAGCCACCTGCCATTTTTTCCAGGGAAGCGCGGCGATCAGATAAAGGGGAATGACTACCAGCACCGATTTATGGAACAGCGCCGCCAGTAGTATAAGCAGCACGAATTTACCGTATTCCCGTTTCAGCACATAGCGGAGGCTGTACAGTGTCACCGCCAGCACAAAATAATAACGCACCGTATTGAAGGTACGGAAATACAGGCCAAGCAGCATAAACAGAGCAAAGGATAACGTAAAGTCCACGCTCTGATCATACATGGCCTTCAGGAAAATGACCGCCGTAACCACCGCAAACAGGCCAAAAACAAGCAGGTAATTCTCCCCGCCGGAAAGCAGGAACAGGAAACGTACCAGCCAGTTGAAGCCCGGCTCCGTCACCACATAGCCTCCCACATAGATCTCATGGAAGGTGTTCACATAATTTCCGTAATCATTTCCCACATCAATACGCAGCGCCGCCGTACCTGCCAGCACCAGAAACAGAGTAAAAAGCGCGGCGCAGCTGCACGCCTGCCGCCTCGTCATCCCCATTCCGCCCACTGCTTTGGCACAACAGGAAGCTCTATTATCTACCAAACATGCCAGCGCGATGGTCACCGCGCCCAGAAGTCCATAAAATATCATCCGCCTTCACCTTCCGTCTCCTGCGGGTAACTGTGCGGTCCCAATTACTCCTGCCGGCCGTTTTCCCTGCGTATTCCCCTGCACATCAGCGAAAATGCCCTGGAAAAGGGCATCTCCTTACACATGACGCCCTTGTGCTTATACAGAAAACGCAGCGCCATAAGCAAAGCGGCCCTGCCATACAGGAAATGATACAGAACCCCTCTGTCATAGAAAAATTTTTCATTATAGCCATGAAACCAGGTAGACGGCCTCCCGTTTTCCTTTCCGATGGTCACCGGCGCCTTATACACCTTCAGCCCCTTCCGGATGCATTCCGCTAAAAACAGGCTGTCCTCGCCGTTGCTGTACCTGGCCCCGCCCCCGAAAAGCAGGGAAAATGTCACATTGGCTTCATGAAGCTTTTCCGTCCTCGCCGCAAAGCTGTAGGTCGGATACCTGCCGCAGTTGTACCAGCGTACCCTTCCGTACGTATCAATGTGGTAGGTAGCCCGATCCCGGGGCACCTCCATATCAAAAAGGATCATGTCCGCCTTCGGATTTTTTTCAAATTCCAGCGCAATCGCCCGCGCCGCTCCCGGCCGGTAAACGATATCCTCATCTGCGAACACACACAAATCCCCGTCCGCACGCATCAGACAGTTATTCCTGGAAAGCCCCACGCCGCGCTCCGCAAAGCTGTAGCATTTCATGGTATGTCCCTGATACGTATACTCCCTGTATGCATTTTCATCACACTGATTTACAATAATCGCATCCGCCTGAAGGTTCATACGCTCCGCAAGCGTTTCCACATCCTCCTTCACGGCGGAAACAAGAAACTGCATTTTCATGTCCATTGTTTTCTCTTTCCGGACGCTTTACGTTTTTTCTTCCCGTAATAGGCCCTGAGGAATTTATCATCCGCATCCGTGAGCACAGCGCCCGCGGCTGTGATTCCCAGCTTTTCCAGCTGCGCCGCCAGATGAAAAAGCGCCCTGCCGTTTCCGAACCCACAGGGAACCGCAAGCACCACGCTGTCCGCACTGTGCAGCATGCGCACTTCCTTTTCCCCGAAGGGCCAGGCAGTAACAAGGGTCTCCGCATTTTCCCCCGCCGCGGCTGACAGCAGTTCACCGGCCTCCCGGCAGGACGGCATGACGGCAGAGGCCCCGGCAGCCGCTCCCTGTCCGGTTTCGTAACCCGTTTTTTCCATCTGATCTGTTATCTCCGTCTGACCCGTTTTTCCTGTCCGCCCTGATTTCTCCGTCTGACCTGTCTTTTCCGTCTGCCCTGATTTCTCCATCCGCCCCGTCTGTTTCAGGCAGCTCCCGTCCACCAGGCAGATCCGCTTGCTTCCTTTTAACAGGAATGCCGCGTTCCCTTTCAGTTCCTCCAGATAATCCGCATCCTTCCCCCGGGTCAGGATCCCCAGCACCGGAATACGGAAACGCTTCGCAAAGTCCTCCTCCAGATAAATGGAATCATCCAGAATATAAAAAAATACGAGAACCAGAAAAGAGAACACCGCACCAAGAATACCGCCGAAAATAAATGCATTCACAGTTTTCGTTGCACGGGGCACCTGCGTTGCAGGCTCCACCGTCCAGCACTGCATCTCGCTAAGCCCCTCGATGGATTTGGCAAACTTATCCAGGCCATACACATAGGCCTTAGCAATTTCCTGAGAAAGCCCGGCATCCTGCGTGGTGATGTACAAGGGCATAATTTTCACATCATTCATCTGCCCCACGGAAACGGACGCCTTTACCTGGGCCTTGCTGATTCCCTCCGGCAGCGCCTCCATGACAAAATCCACCACCTGGTCGGTCTTCATGATTTCCCCCCAGGTATAGGCATTGTAATAGTCTTCGATTTCCCCGTATTTCTCCTTGTCAAAATAGATCCGGTACTGGGAAAAGACCTGATACTCCGGCTTTCCGCCAAGCACCAGCGCCGCAAAGAGATAGATTCCCGCCGCCACGGCGGCTCCCGCCAGCGCTGCCGCCAGGATAATCCATCCTTTTTTGAAAAGACAGAGGGCAAAACGCTTTCCGTCCATGCCCTCCTGCCAGAATTTTTCTTCTCTCATTATTTATTGTCCTCATCGGATTCCGACTTTATCGCCGTGATCTGTGTGGATTCCACACCCTCGGTGCTTTCCGCCTTGAAAAGGATCTTCAGCGTAAGCAGCATCAGCCTGATATCCAGCCATACAGTATAATTTTCGATATAGGTCAGATCCAGCTTCAGCTTGTCATAGGGAGTCGTATTGTATTTTCCATAAACCTGCGCGTAACCGGCCAGGCCTGCCTTCACCTTCATGCGGAACGCAAATTCCGGCATCTCCTCCATATACTGGGCGATGATTTCCGGCCGTTCCGGACGGGGACCGATAAAGGACATTTCCCCTTTCAGGATATTGATAAGCTGCGGGAGCTCGTCAATCCGGACCGCACGGATGAATTTCCCCACCGGTGTGATGCGGGAATCATTTTTGGCGGCAAGCCTTGCCACGCCGTCCTTCTCCGCATCCACTCTCATGCTGCGGAATTTCAGGATTTTGAATTCCTTTGCATCCCTGGTGCAACGTATCTGCTTATACAGGACCGGACCGCCGTCATAAAGCTTGATTACAATGGCCGTAATCAGCATGAAGGGCGAAGCGAGCACCAGCAAAATCAACGCGCACACAACATCGATGCAGCGCTTGAAAATCTGCTGCTCCACGGTGAGCGCAAATTCCCGGGTCAGAAAAATCGGCGTATCAAAAAGATGCAGCTGTTCGGAGCCCTTGATGATAACATCCGGAATTTTAGGCATCATATAAATACGGACGGAGCGGCTGTAGCAGTACTTGATCAGCTTATTCCTCACCGCCGTGGGGATGTCCCACAGAACCACGCCGCCGTAGCCCTTTTCCACCTCGTCAAGAATCGCGTCGGCTCCGGCTGAAATGTTCATACATTTTACAATGTTATACTTGTCCTTCCTGCTGGCGAATTTACGCTGGATATCCTCAGTGGGACGATCGCCATAAATCAGCAGCAGCTGCCTTGGCGGGAAAAGCTTCCTGTAGATGCGGTAGGACAGCCAGGTATAAAATGCGCCGAACACAATCTGCCCAATGAGCGTCAGCAGCAGCGGAACCGGAGGAATCAACCAGCCGTGGATCATCGCCATCTGCAGATAAGAAAAAACATTGGTACATAGAAGTGCAAATACCTGGGAACCAAAAACCTCCATGGGCTTCTGATATCCAATCCTCAGCCCGCCGTAGGTCTTCATAAACAGGAACAGAACCACCAGGTAAAAAGCAAAAATCAGAAGATGTCCCTTAAAATAAAGCTTCGTATCATGCCTGATAATCACCGGATAATAATAACCGAAATAGGCTATGACATATCCTCCCAGCATAGCCAGCAAACCAATATATGACAGCAGTAAAATCAGCAGTCTTTTTCTGGATTCCTTCTGATTCATCGTTTCTCCTTCAGCAGCTCCCTGGGGCTGTTGTGCTTCTTCACAGCCGCAGTTCCTTTTCTTTTGTATAGTATGCCCTTATTTCATACGCTTTGTGCAGCGTGGCAGCAATCGCTAATAGTTTACCATACCTAAACTCTCCTTGCAACCGCGCGCCACGCCCAGAAGCAGAAGTGCCATGCGCTCACAGGCAGGGAAAGCTTCTCCTGTTTCCGGTACAGATGCCAGATCCGCCGGATGGCTTCCAACTTGTTGGAGGAGAGGGAGCTTGCGGGCCTTCTGTAAACCGCCAGGTTTTCATCCAGGCCATAGGCAGTATAACCGTTTCGCAGAATCCTCCACCAGGTGGCGGTATCCTCGCTCTTTACCCGGGGCATGCTCACCAGATCCTTACTGATTTTTTCCAGATCAAAGAGGACTGTGGTTGTAAAAATCACAGTTCTGGACAGCGCTTTTTTATAGGTGAGGGTTTCCGGCACATGGACTACCTTTCCGTTTCCCACGCCCTCACTGTCTCCGAATTCATATCCTGTAAATGCAAAAGCAGCCTGCTTTTCCTTTAAAAAAGCAAGCTCTTTTTCCAGTTTTGTTTTTGTCCATAAATCGTCTGCATCCAAATAGGCCAGATATCTGCCCTCAGCCAGCGCAACACCCCTGTTTCTCGCCGCTGCCGCTCCCTGGTTGCCCTCCTGCCTGACCGGACGGATTCTTGCATCCTCCCCGGCAAGCCTTTGGAGAACCTGAAAGCTGTCATCCGTGGAACAATCATCCACCGCAATCAGCTCCCAGCTTGTGCAGGTCTGACGGCGTACCGTTTCCACTGTTTTTTCCAGGTACGCTGAAGCGTTGTAAACAGGCATGACAATACTTATTAAATCATTCTTCATTACAGCTCTTCCTTCACCAGATAAATAGGCCGCTTCTTCACTTCCATATAGGTCTTGGACAGGTACTGCCCCACAATCCCCAGACAGAAAAGCTGCACGCCGCTGACCATGCAGATAATACATACCATGGAAGGCCAGCCGCCCACCGGATCTCCTATCGCCAGCGTCTTAATCACAATAACAAGAATCAGCAGAAATGCCACAAAACAGAACAGAACCCCCATAAAGGAGGCCAATGCCAGCGGAACCGTGGAAAAAGCAGTGATGCCGTCAAGCGCATAAATGAACAGCTTCCAGAAATTCCACTTTGTTTCTCCATGGGCGCGCTCCACATTTTCGAACTCCAGCCATTTGGTGGAATACCCCACCCAGCCGAAAATCCCCTTGGTAAACCGGTTATACTCTGTCATCTGAAGAATGGAGTCAACCACCTGCCTGGTCATCAGCCGGTAATCCCTGGCTCCATCCACAATTTCCGTTTTGGAAATCCGGTTCACAAGGCGGTAAAACATCCGTGCAAAAAAGGAACGGATTGGCGGTTCTCCCTTTCTCGTCACCCTTCTGGTTGCCACGGAATCATAACCTTCTTTTATATATGAAAACATTTCCGGAAGCAGGGACGGCGGATCCTGCAGATCCGCATCCATCATAACCACATAATCGCCCTTCGCTTTCTGCAGCCCCGCATAAATAGCGGATTCCTTCCCGAAATTCCTGGAAAAGGAAATCAGATGCACCCTTTCATCCCTCTTCCTTAAGTCCTTAACTTCCTCCACAGTCCTGTCTTTGGAACCGTCATCCACATACAGGATTTCCAGTTCCAGCCCTTCTTTTTCAAAAAAGGGGGTATTTTTCATCAATTCCTCATAGAAACAATCTACGTTTTCCTCTTCATTGTAGCATGGGACAATGACGCTCAGTAAACTCATGGGTATTCCTCCTGACGTAACCGGCCGCTTGTCCTTCTGCACAGCAGTAAGGCAGGCAGCCTTATTAAGCTTCCGGCTCCAGCGGCCCGTCCATACGGATACGGTCCGCTATTCGGGCTATGTATTCGCTGTTTGTCGGCCTTACCGCCCCGGAAGCGGCGCTGTAGCCGAATAAATCTTCGAATACGGCCGGGTTTCCTCTCTCCCAGGAAACCTCTATGGCATTACGGATCGCCCTTTCCACCCGCTGGATATTGGTATGGTTGTTTTTTGCAATACCAGGGTAGAGAAGCTTGGTTACGCTTCCTACCAGTTCCATATCCAAAGCAGTGAGAACAATGGCCTCCCGCAGATAATAATATCCCCTCAGATGAGCCGGCACTCCCAGCTCCAGCATGAATTCCGATACGTAGCGTTCTATCTGTGCCTGCGTTAAATTTTCCGTAACCATTCTTCTCCTCCTGATGTCCGTGCGTGACGGTAACTGTTCAGTACCTTCACAGTTACAGCCAAAATCCGGCCTGTATCACCTTTGGCGATGGATTTCGGCACTCCTGAAGCACTTTCTTACAGTCAGCGCAACAGGTGCGCAGACCTGCTTAAAGGTAGTTTTTTCCAGGTCCATCTACAATGATATCACGGTATCACCGGAAATAGAATGATTAGCGATCGAGAAATTTCGCGCTACAGATACGAATTTTCTCCTTTTTCCGACAGGGCCTCCACGATCTCTTTCACTCTCTGCGCCTCGGCCTGCGGGCATACCAGAACGGCTTCCCCGGCCTGCACAATGATCAGATCCTCAACGCCTACGGCAGCGATCAGCTTGTCTACAGAATACGCGGTACAGTTCCTGCTGTCAAGAAGCAAAGTTTTTCCCACGGTCAGATTTCCGTTTTCATCCCTGCTTTTCAGCGCGTCAAAAGCGTCCCAGCCGCCCACGTCGCTCCAGCCGAAATCGCCTGTCAGCATGAGCACATGATCCGCCCTTTCCATAATGCCGTAATCCACGGAAATCTTAGGGATTGCAGGATAAACCTCCCACAGAAGCGCTTCCTCTCCGGGAGTGCCAAAACCCTCCGCCAGCTTCATCAGGCATTCATAAATATCCGGGAGCAGTTTCTTATAATAAGAAAGGATGGTGGAAGCCTTCCAGATAAACATGCCGCTGTTCCAGGCATAGCTGCCTGCCTCCAGGTATTCCCTTGCCGTTTCCTCATCCGGCTTTTCCACAAACTCCTCTACCTTGCGGTACGCTTTCCCTTCCACCGCAGTGCTCCGGATATAGCCATAGCCGGTAGCGGCAAAGGTGGGGCTGATGCCGATGGTCACAAGGGCGTCCGTTTCCTCAGCGGCCTTTACCGCTTCCTGCAGCGTTTCCTGGAACCCTTTTTCATCCCTGATATAAGGATCGGAGGGCACCACGCACATGATGCCGTCGCCGTACTTTTTCAAAATGGTTATGGCCGCATAGCCGATACAGGCCGCCGTATTCCTCGCCGCCGGCTCCGCCAGGATATGATCCGCCTTCACCCGTCCTGCGGTCTGCGAAAGCATCACCTCCGTCTGCGAGGCATTGGTCACAATAAAAATATCATCCTTATCCGCAACGCCCAGAAGCCGGTCCACAGCCTCGTTCACCAGCGTTTCCCTGCCGGACAGGTTCAGAAACTGCTTGGGCAGCTTTTTCGTGGAAAGCGGCCACAATCTGGTGCCTCCGCCCCCGGCCATTACTACTCCGTATGTTTTCATGTCCATTCTCCATTCTCAACCGGTAACGGCTCAGATAACCGGACCGTTACTTTAACTGTTCGTTTACGGCTGCCGCCATTTTTTCAAAATTCCCGCAGCTCCATGATGCAGCCAATTACAGCCTTGCCGCCTCCACATTTTCCCTGAACCAGTCATAAGCCAGCTTTACGCCTTCCTCCAGCTCAACCTTATGTGTCCAGCCCAGCCCGTGCAGCTTGGCCACATCGGTAAGCTTCCGGGGCGTGCCGTCAGGCATGGCGCTGTTCCATACGATTTCACCGGTAAAGCCCACCGTCCTGCGCACGGTCTCCGCCAGCTCCTTAATTGTAATCTCTTTGCCGGTGCCGATATTTACATGCTGCTCACCGCTGTAATTTTCCAGAAGGAACACACAGGCATCCGCCATATCATCCACGTAAAGGAACTCGCGCAGGGGAGTCCCGGTGCCCCACAGCTCCACCGTGGACGCGCCGTTCACCTTGGCCTCATGGAACTTCCGGATCATGGCGGGCAGCACATGGCTTCCCTTCAGATCATAGTTATCATGGGGGCCATACAGATTCGTGGGCATACAGCTGATAAAATCATCGCCGTACTGCCTTTTATAAAATTTGCACATTTCCAGCCCCGCAATTTTGGCAATCGCATAGGCTTCATTCGTTTCCTCCAAAGGCCCGGTGAGAAGCGCATCCTCCGGAATGGGCTGGGGCGCCATTTTCGGATAAATACAGGTGCTTCCCAGAAAAAGCAGCTTTTTTACATGAAAATCATGGCAGCATTTAATGACATTGCACTGAATCTGCATATTTTCATAGGCAAACTCCGCAGGCGTGGTATTATTGGCATTGATTCCGCCCACCTTCGCAGCGGCCAGGACCACCACATCCGGCCTTTCCTTTTCAAAAAAATCCCTTACCTGCGCCTGGCTTGTCAGATCCAGCTCCCTGTGTGTCCTGCCGATCACATTTTCATAGCCCTTTGCCTGCAGGTTCCTCACGATAGCGCTGCCCACAAGTCCCCTGTGACCCGCCACATATATTTTATCTGATTTTTCGATTGTACTCATTGTGCATCTTCCTCTTTTCTATTCTCGCGGAAGCCATACCTGATATCTCCCGCATGCTCTCCTTCTCCCCGCAGCTCAATATTCTGGATCCTGGGAGAGGAAGGGAATTTATCATATCCAATCTGCCCGCCGTCCGCAGGCACATAAACCGTCACACCGTCCACATCATAGGTGACAGCGTCAAAGCTTCCATAGCCCTGCTGCCTCACATAATAAGACTCCCCCGCAGACGCCGCCATGCCGCCGGCCAGGCCCACAGCCTTAAAGGCGAGGAACAGGACAAACCCGGCCCCGAATACATAGTACCCGTACCGCCTGCCTTTTTCGCTTTTCCCCAACGCCTGTACATAACAATAACCCAGCACAGCCGCAGGCAGCGCCAGCACATAGACATAACCATAACGCACCAATGGCGCGGAAAACTGCCAGAAAAAATAACCTGTTATCAGAACCGCCGCATACAAAATCCAGTCCCAGGGAAGAATTCCGCCCGCCTCCGGCCTGTTTTCCTGTGTATCCTTTTTCTGTATCTCCTTTTTCCGTGCCCTGTTTTTCCGTTCTTCCAATCCTGCTTTCCGTACTCTCAGGCCCGCTCCCACAATGGTTACAGCCCCCAGCCCGGTGCATGCGGCGCTTGCCGCCACCCAAAGCTTTTCCAGCCCCTTCAGGGAGGCAAACCACTTGCCCGCCCAGCCGGAAAACGGTGTGTCATACAGATTTACATCATAAAGCAGTCTGGCAAACACCTGGATCTCCTTGGAATCGCAATCCGCATAGCCCTTTTCGATTTTCCAGTCCACAGGGAACAGATCCAGAAAGGTAAACGGATAAAACAGCCAGCCGGAAATCAGCACGCCCCGTATCAGCCAGGGAAGCGCAATCCCAAAGCCAAGCCCCAGATACAGCCCGATTTCCTTCCACCTTTTTTCCCGCAGCAGCTGCACCGCAGGCTTGAGCACCAGCAGCAGAATCACCGCCGCCGACAGCTTCACCGTAACCGTAAATACAAGAAGCAGGGAAAGCAGGGCATAGGGCGTCGCCTCCTTTTCCCCGCTCTCCAGCAGATCCAGCCAGTCAATCAGGATAAAAAGCAGCAGCAGCATGGCAAAATAATCCGACGCCGGCGACACCATCTCACCAAACAGCACAGTCAGATAATAGATGCCTCCCACCCTTACAAAGTCGGAGACCCTCACCCTTCTGCGCGCCGCCAACGTCCGGATCCCGCTGCACTGGATACCCACCAGCAGCGCCAGAAAGCCCTGCACCGCATGGATTCCCTCCGGGAACAGGCTTCCTCCCAGCCACCGCATACTGTAAACCGCGCACAACGGAAACGCCGCGCTGTTATAGGCAAACCGGCTGTGCAGGTTACCCAGCCCCGGAACCACGCCATACTCCTCGATCCACCGTATGGCCTGGGCATGATACAGCCCGGTATCCACATGCATATACCCTCTGGAGGTCCCATAGGCCATCAGCAGGACCAGTCCCGCCAAAAACACCGCATACCCCCTGCTGCATTGACCGGCCCTTTCCCGCCAATAAACAGCCAGAGGTCGGCGATAGACCACCGCAATGACCGCACACGCCGCCACCAACAGCACATTTGCCCAAAGCCCCACTCCCGCAAAAAGGCTGAACACCTGGGAATATACCGTTACCGCCGCAAACCCCGCCATCAGGACCACCGTCATCTTCCGGCGGACAGTACCCGTCCCGCCTCCGGGCGCCCTGCCGGCCGCCGCGCCGCCCCTTTCAAAAGGCAGCAATACCGCAAAGCCAATCAGAAATGCCGTAACGAAAATATATCCCCAGTTGAACAGCACAGTTAACATAAAATCCTACTTTCTGTTTTTAAATTCCTCACAGCCCACGCCGACAACAGCCTGCATATCCGCATCCATCATCATAGCCACAAGGCCTTTAAAATCCACTTTTCTCTTCCAGTTCAGTTCTTTCTCCGCCTTGGAACAATCGCCCCAGAGGAACTCCACCTCCGCCGGACGGTAAAATTCAGGATTTACGTCCACAAGCAGCCTGCCGGTCCGGGAATCATAACCCTTTTCATTCACCCCGGTCCCTTCCCAGCGGACAGTAATGCCCACCTCCTGGAAAGCCGCCTCCACAAATTCCCTTACCGTATGGGTTTCATTCGTGGACAGCACATAATCTCCCGGCTTATCCTGCTGCAGCATCAGCCACATACCTTCCACATAATCCCCTGCAAAGCCCCAGTCCCTCTTGGCATTCATATTCCCCAGGGAAAGCTTCTCCTGCTTTCCTGCCAGAATATTGGCAATCGCCAGCGTGATTTTCCTGGTAACGAAATTCTCGCCCCTTCTGGGAGATTCATGATTAAACAGAATCCCGTTACAGGTGAACATATTATAAGACTCCCTGTAATTCACCGTAATCCAGTAAGAATACAGCTTCGCCACACCATAAGGGCTCTTGGGATAAAAAGGCGTTTTCTCACTCTGGGGAGCCGTCTCCGGCAGCCCGCCGAACAGCTCGGAGGTAGATGCCTGATAAAAACGGCACGGACCCCCATTGATCCGAATGGCCTCCAAAAGCTTCAGCGTACTCATTCCCGTAGCATCCGCCGTATATTCCGGGACCTCAAAGGAAATACCAACATGAGACTGCGCCGCCAGGTTATACACCTCGGTAGGCTTGATTTCCGCCATCAGCCGCATCAGTCCGCTGGAATCCGTCGTGTCCGCATAATGAAGAAAGAATTTAACATTATTATAGGGGGAATGAATCAGATGGTCAATCCTGCTGGTAACAGAAATACTGTGACGCCTCACCAGGCCATGCACCTCATACCCCTTCTCCAATAAAAACTCCGCAAGATAAGAACCATCCTGCCCGTTAATCCCTGTAATCAATGCAACGTTATTCATACTTTTACCTCTCTGTTTTTAATCTATTAGGCTTATTTTGCTGTGACTGCAAAAGAATATACCACTTAATTTTCCTCATTACAATTTACTATCTTGCCCACAAATAGTAATATATTGCTATCTGGTGGGGATTGCTTTATAATGTAGGAGGGTTGTTGAGGGAGGGTTGTGAGCCCTGTGGCGGCGGGGG
>NZ_QVLV01000015.1:0-134204 GCF_003435485.1 Eisenbergiella massiliensis | reverse complement strand
TAACTTGGGCAACACATCATATATTCAGGCAGAACCTACATACCGAAGAGTTGCGGCTGAATTTGATGTATCCGATTGTAACAAGATATTATTCACCTGTAGGACAAGTGGATCTGCTATCTGGTTTATGGGAAGCAATGAATCAACTTATGTGATAAATACAGGTACTTCGTTAGGATTCTGTACTTCTTCCGCCAATGAAACAAAAGAGTATGATGTTTCTTCATATAAATATTTTCGTGTGGAAATGCTTGGATCAGGTATTGTACAAAATATAAAATTCTCTTAAAGTCCGCATTACCGCGCGTAAATAATGGTATTGGAGCCTGTATAATTGGTGCCGCCGCTATTGCAGGCCATCAGCTGGCAGGAGCTGATGGATACATTCCAAGCACACTGCGCACCGGTGCCAGAAGTATATCCCCCATTACAATACTGCAAGGCGCTAGAAATGAGAGCAGCTACAGGGATAATAATGGAATAGGCCAGGGTGGGATTGCCAGAGCATCGAGTTAGCAGATAGATTTCCTTGTATTCGCTGAAGTCGATGTTTTTTGTTGTCGTTCCGGAAAGCTCTCCAATTTTTTGCCACTGTAAATTCTGATTTAATCACCTTAAATCTACGTAACTGCAAACAAAATATCGTAAAAGAAAGGAAGAAGACCGTGAAATATAAGAAAAAGCCAGTAGTTATAGAAGCGTTCAAGTATGATGGAGACTTGAGGGGATCCGATGGAAAATATTACGTACCTGACTGGGCAGTGGATGCTTACGAAAAAGGAATCATGCATTATGGAGCGCTGAAGCCGGATGATCCGCCATGTGAACTGTTAATTGATACGTTGGAGGGAATTCATCATGTAAGCGTTGGTGATTACGTGATCAAAGGAATCGCAGGTGAGTTGTATCCATGCAAGCCAGATATATTTGAAGAAAGTTATGAGCTATATGATGCTGATTTCTGATTTACACAATAATCATTTGTTAACCAGTCCTCTTTTGAGGGCTTATTTTTATATCCGGAAAAACCGGAAGAAAGAGAGAAAACTATGAACAAATTAAGATTTTCCGACAACACAGAAATGGAAGTATTCGGCGTTTCCTGCGCCGGCAACATCCTGAAAATCAAAGTGCCTGGCACGGGCCTGGACACTCTGGTGTCAACCTTTAAGGACCAGGCAAAGCTTTCACCTCTGCGCTATTTTGAGGATAATGCGCTGCTCCGTGGCTACGCAGGGTACACAAAATTCGGCAGCATGGAGTACACTCCGAATGTGCTGCAGGAGATTGATTATGCAGTTGAGGACGTAACCACCGAGAGTGGCTTCCGCGAAGTCCATGCAGACATTGTTACGGTGGTCCTGGAAAAGGTTCCTGCAGTTTCCCTTGTGGCTGCGAAGACTGAGAAAAACACCGCGGATATTGATTACCTGGCAATGGAAACCGGCGTTGAACTGTAAAAAAGAAAAGGAGGAAAAACTATGTCAAAGAATTATGAAAAGGTAAAAACCTATTACAAAAGGAAACTGTGGGATATCGACCGTGTGTATTCCGCTGTAGGGAAATGGATTACAGCGGCGGAGTACCGGGAGATAACCGGGCAGGAATATCAGGCAGAATAATCCGGAGAGGAGAAAGTAATGAGTGAAGCAATTCTTTCCGCAGCGGTGACGCTGTTGGTATGCATGATTAACAATTATTATCAGATGCGAAAATCACGGGAGCAGCACAGTAAAACAATAGCGCTTGTGGAATACCGGCTTGATGAGCTTACAAAGCGCGTGGATAAGCATAATAATGTGATTGAACGCACCTACAAACTGGAAGAAGTGGCTGCGCTGCAGGAAGAAAAAATAAGGGTAGCAAATCGTCGAATTGAAGATTTAGAAAAGGAGAAAAAGGAATGAAAGAAATTAATTGGAAGAGAAAATTGACAAGCAGGAAACTGTGGACTGCGGTTGCAAGTTTTGTGAGTATGATGATTGTAGCTTGCGGCGGCCCGGAGAACCAGGCAACCCAGGTGACGGCGCTGATTATGGCCGGAGCAACGGTAATCGGATACATAATCGGTGAGGGCCTGACTGATGCGGCGGCAATCGGCATAGAAACAGAGAATACAGAAGTGGAGCAGGAGGGGGAGTAATTCCCCTTCCTTCCTATATATAGGGAAAGGATAAGGTAATGTGGAAAGGAATAGATGTTTCAGACAACCAGGATTCTATTGACTGGGCTGCTGTTAAGGCTGCCGGTGTAGACTTTGCTGTCCTGCGGTCTGTCCGGCATTCTGGAAAACCGGATAAACAGTTCGCGGCCAATGTGACAGGATGCAATTCACAAGGGATTCCATTTGAGGTCTACAAGTATACCTATGCACTCACTCCCACGCAGGCGGCAGTGGAAGCTCAGCAGGTAGTAGCGCTTTTACGCGCTCATGGCCTCACCTGCCGTGTTTGGTGGGACGTGGAGGACAATTCCCTGCGCGCTCTCAATAAGGGTGTCCTGACAGGCTTGATACAGTCTGCGGCGAATGTTATTATCGGCGCTGGTTACGATTTTGGAATTTACACGGGGAAGTCGTTTTATGAGGAAAGGGTATTTGACACCGCGGCGTTTGATTGCCCATTTTGGATAGCTCGGTATCCCAGCAGCGGATACTATGCTCTGGCAGATAATCCGCCCGCGGACAAGTACAAGCCTGCTCCATCACAGCCGCTGGTAGCTTGGCAATACACCAGCAAGGGACGCGTGGATGGTATCACAGGACCGGTGGACCTTAATGTCTGCTACATTCCGTTTTGGGAGACGCAGGCCCCGGAATATTACCTACAGGACATCTGGCACGGTACATCCATCAGTAAGGCCCTGGAGAGCATCGGGGAGGATGGATCCTACCAGCATCGGGCGCAGATAGCGGCGGCGAATGGTATTACTGATTATGCTGGCACGGCAGTTCAGAATACTCACATGCTTAATCTGCTCCGGACAGGCCAGCTCCGGAAAGTATAATTGCGACGTCGCACAAAAGAGGGGAGCAAGCCTCCCCTCTTTACATTTATTTCAATTCTCCCCGTATTTTCATATTGCCGTATATTTCCATAAAAGTTTGGAACGGCATTAAGTAAAAATGCGTACCAGACATTTTAAAATCAGGAATGGCGACCTCACCATACCTTGTTATTGGAGTGTATTCCCCAGGACATGAAATTATTTTTGCGCCTCTAGTTTTGCAGATATTGCGCAAATGTTCATTTGGCTCAACCTCAATCTGCCAAACATTGTGTCCATCAATTTCTTGCCGTATCTGCGAGACACGTATCTTGCCTTCTTTTGTTTTCAATCTATCAACAACCAATGTCATAGGTTTGTCATACGTATGTATGAAATCTTTTGCATACCACCCGCCACAGTTTTCTATGATGTTTTCTCCTGGTGACACCTGGATGCAATATACATCCTCAGGTGATACAAATGCACCAGTCATGCTAAATTCAAAATCATTTAAAATTTTCATATTTTCCTTCTTTCTCCCGACGCACCCCCGCCGGGTGGGGAATTATGTTCTGTGTTCCTTTTGATAATTCTATAATACACTATTCGTACGAATAACGCAATGGTAAAAGTAAACAAATCGTACGAATAAAAAATGTGAAAATCGTACGAATAATATAGTATGCCATTGAAACATTCGTACAAATAATGTAAGATAATAAAAAAGGAGGTGCTCATGGAAACTGTAAAGAAAAAAATATTATTTAACAAACCTGGAGGAACGGCAAGTAAAAATGCTATGATGGCAAGACTTACACTTCCCACAGAATTTGTAAAAGCGTTAGGCATCACTCAGGAAGAGAAAGAGGTGATTATATCATTAGAAGGTGAGAAAATTATAATAAAAAAGGCTTGAAATATTCGTACGAATAGTATATAATAAAGGTAGTTAAGGAAGAGCAAGCCTTAATGAATATCCGGGTAAGCGGAGGAAGGAGGAAAAAATGGATAACATGAATATGCAGGAAGCGTCAAGAGTAATTTTAGGACTCAGAGCAGCCGGTTGGAATGAAAAAGATATAAATGACTTCATCCTTTATATCGAAACCGGCGAAGAAAAATACAAGCCGACAGAAAAAAATAAGCCTACAGACACAGAGTAGGCAAGGAAGAAACAAGGGAGGGCGGGCTTGCCACCGCTCCCCCGTTCAAAAAAATTATAGCAAACAAATAGGAGATACGCAATGTATAATATATGGGGAATCAGATTTGATAATAGAGAATTTTCAATCGGAGAAGAAATACCGAAAAGCCATAGATGGGATGGTGGGATTGATACCGAGGAAGAGCTTTCAGGAACATGCGCGATATTTGTTTCTGACGAATCTGATTTTCTGGATTATTTAGACGGGAAAATTGAGGAAGTGAGCGGTGAACTTAATAATTATCGCGCCGCCTTAGAATCTGATTATCCCGGTAAACATATATATCTTGTAGCCATTGAATCCCGTTGGGGATGGGAATGGGGAGAGGATGAAGGCGAAATCATCATGAACGGCGCAGAAGTGGTGCGCCGGATAAAATAAAAAATAGGAAAGCGAGAATAAAAATGGAACATTATGACGTTTCAGAATCGCTTATGAAAAAATTGAAAGGGAAAAATTATGAAAAAAACAGTAGCCATTAATGGGATTCAATATAAGTTAATTTCCAATGAGCTTGTAGAAGTTACAAAAAACGGAGAAAGGTTGGGAGAAATTTTTATTAATTCCGGAGATTGGGAATTAATTGAGGGAGGAGTGGATCCGATAGCTGAAGCCTGGGAGGATGGAATCGGAAATGTTCTATCACCGGAGGGCTGGGGATGAACTATAAGGAGCTAATAAAGTTGTATGATAATAGCTGGAGGACCGGAACCGTTGCCCCAATAGCGCATACTATGACGCGGACAAAAATAGGTGTCCTCCTTTCTCCCAATGGCCAGTTGCTGGCCGCAAAGAAAATAGATGAAGTTATGCCGATCCCGTGCACGGTACAATCGGAGACCAGAACATCTAATATTGCTCCGCATGCAATCCATGACAATATTACGTATCTGTCAGAAACTCCGGGAAGAGAAAAGAGGTACATCGCTTATATGGATCAGCTGAGAAATTATCTTTCGGAAACAGATGATCTACTTGCATACGCCGTGTATAAATATCTTCGTCGGGGAACAATAAGGATGGAGTTGGCTCCCATCCTGACAAATATCCAGGCCTCAGAAGGAGCATGTATTTCATTCGCTTTGCCGGGAATGAAAACCACAATTTCTGAGAGTTGGATAGAGTGGTACACCAGTTATCTTCCCCAAAATGGGACGTGTGCGATAACTGGAAAACCGGATTATATACCGGACGCATACCCACGTAATATTAGATATGCATCAGATATGTCGCATTTGTTCGTGAAAGAGGAAGTCCAGTTGAATTGTATGGAAAATCTCACAGCAGGATATACGGCAGCGCAAAAGATCCTTCATGTACTTCAGTCCATGATATGGGCGGGGGAAGACTCTTGAAAAAGCTTCAATTTTATGCTATTATAATTATTGGTATCACCCCAAAATAGAAAAACCACCTGGATTCCGCCTAAAAAGTATCATAGGTAGTTTTTCTATTTTTATTTTTTGACTTGCAAAAAACAAAAATCTATGGTATTATCGACTTAACAGCAAAGGATGGTTTGCGATATGCCATATCCCACCAATTCTTGGGATATGTGGATTGACATTATTTTAATGTTATTTTTTACTTATCTGGGTGTATACCCTACTACGTACTACAGAAAAAGCGCTTCGGCGCTTTTTTTGTTTGCAATTTTATGCATGTTATAAGTTATTTATGCATATTTTTGAGGGATGCTATTCAGACAAAATTTTTTTATGATCAGAATTTAGAAAGTAATGCCAGCCGCCTAACCTACATCGAAGGAACCTTAACGTCGTCAGTTCAATATTTTAATTATCCATCAGGTTTCAATCAGGAGAATTGCATCGGAATGCTACTCTGCTACAGGAAAGACCATGATAGTAGATATCTGATTACGTCCGACTTGTCATTGAGAACCTCGGATATTAAGGTGAGCCGCGTTGCCGAAACAAATGTGTGGCAAGGGAAATTTTCAATTTTGCTCTATCGTTATAGGTAATGCCCGCTTTAATAAATCCCGTACAGGTAAGCCGCTGTATTATCGTTTGGAGTATCATTTTTAAGATATACGGTTGTATCATTGCCACCGTAATACGCATTTACGGAGCCTGTACCATCAGTATTACTGGATATCCTTTTATCCTGAGTAGTTAAGGTACGGAAAAGGGCTGTGGGTACGATACAGCTATTGTAATATGTTCCGGCTGCTGATACCTGCACCACCATTATCTGCCTATATGCAGATAAATTTTTTACAGTATATGCAGTCCAGCTCTTTGATTTTGAAGAGGCCAGTAAATCGGCGCTTCCTATTTTATCAATACTCTTTAAATTCTGATTTCCTAATATTATACATGTCTTCTAAATAGATGTTTATGCACGATATATGGAATATAATATCTGTTTTTACCTATTTATAAAGCGCAGAAAAAAGGATGTCGTTTTTTATCAGAAAAAATTGCAATATACATTAAATATACAAATCTTCCAAAGAGGCATAAAAATCGGCATCCTTTAATAAGATTAAAGTAGTTAAGATGAAATAGCAGAAAGCAGAGGGAACAGGAGTGAAGAATGTGTTGAAACGCAACCAAATAATGATTACGGCGCTGGCAATCATGATTGCAGTGGCAGGGTACCTGAATTTTGCAGGAACCAAGGCAGGAGAAGAGAAGCTTACAAGCGCGGATGCCGGAAACGCAGAAGAGGATATGACTGCTTTGCTGGATTTGTCAGAGGAAGACGTGGTGTCGGATATTGACAGTATGGATTCTGATCTGGACGGTGTGGCAGCGGCGGACTATCTGGATGCCCAGATGTCGGCGGATGCACAGGCCCAGGAAGCGGGCAGCGCACAGGTAGCGGTGGTGGCGGAAAATATGGATGAAGCGAGCGCGGAACAGGTAGCTGAGGAAGCGGACGTACAGAACGGCGAAGTACCCGGAGAAGCCGTATTTACAAGCTCTGCAGGAGTTACCTCCCTTGCCGGAGCCAAGCTGCAGAAGGAACAGACCAGAGCAAAAAATAAAGAAACACTTCTTGACATCATAAACAATACAAACATCAGTGAAGAACAGAAGCAGGACGCCATCAACGGCATGATAGCCCTTACCGACATGGCTGAAAAAGAAACCGCAGCTGAAATCCTTCTGGAAGCCAAAGGCTTTAACGACGTGGTAGTGAGCATCAGCGGCTCCGGCGTGGACGTGGTAGTCAATGCACCCAGCCTTACAGATGCCCAGAGAGCACAGATTGAAGACATAGTTACAAGAAAAACGGGAATTACCCCTGAAAACATAATAATCAGCCCTATTACCGGGAATTAATAAAGAGAAACGAAAAACAACCCGGCTGCATAATAGACAATTTTCGCAGCTGTTAAGTTCCTCCATATTCATAGCTTTATGAAAAAAGCTGCCCCCGGACACCCGCCGGAAAAAGATTTCCGACAGTAAATAGTGTACAATGCGGGGATTTGTGGTATAATCTTCGAACAGGGCAGAACCAGACGGATACGAAAGAGGGACCGGGCTGCTTGCAGGCCCGGTCCCTCTTTCGTATCCATCTGGCGAGCGAAGCGACCCAGAGAACACTCGTGTTCTCTGGGTTCTGCCCGTCCGCCCCCCGATCCCCCGCCCTTATCCCTTATCCCTTACATCTTTTTTGAAAGGAGCCCACCCCCATGAAAAGAATCTTCCTTTTCGTCCTTGACAGCGTAGGCATCGGCGCAGAACCCGACGCCCCCGAATACGGCGACGCCGGCACCAACACGCTCAAAAGCGCCGCCTCCAGCCCCTTTTTTCATATGCCCAACATGGAAAAGCTGGGACTCTTTAATATAGAAGGAATCGACTGGCATTCAGGCACAGATGCCCCCCTTGCCACAGTAGCCCGCATGCAGGAAGCCTCCAAAGGCAAAGACACCACCATCGGCCACTGGGAAATCGCAGGCATCTATTCAGGCCGTCCCCTTCCCACCTACCCTGACGGTTTTCCCGCAGAGCTTCTTGATGAATTCACCCGCCGTACCGGCCGCGGTATCCTCTGCAATAAGCCCTACTCAGGAACTGACGTAATCCGGGATTACGGAGACGAACACGTCAGGACCGGGAAGCTCATTGTCTACACCTCAGCCGACAGCGTGTTCCAGATAGCGGCCCATGAAGACATTGTCCCTCCCGAGACCCTCTACGAATACTGCCGCATTGCCCGCCAGATCCTCACCGGGGAACATGGTGTGGGCCGTGTCATCGCCCGCCCCTTTACCGGAAACAGCGGCAGCTATACCAGAACCACAGGCCGCCATGACTTTTCAATAGAGCCGCCGTCCGTGGATATGCTGGATCAGCTCAGGGACAACGGCAAAGACGTCATCGGCGTTGGCAAAATACACGACATTTTTGCAGGAAAAGGCCTTACCGAATATACCTACACCCAGGGAAACGAAGACGGCATCAACAAAACCCTTGCCTATATGGACAAAGAGTTTGAAGGCCTCTGCTTTATCAACCTGGTTGACTATGACATGCTTTACGGCCACCGCAACGACATTGACGGCTACGCCAGAGCCCTCACCTATTTTGATGAGCGCCTTCCCGAAATCCTCGGCAAAATGCAGGAGGACGATCTGCTCATGATCACAGCCGACCACGGCTGCGACCCCGGCTATACCGTCTCCACAGACCATTCCAGGGAATACACTCCCTTCCTTTTATATGGAAAGAGGATTGCGCCCCGCAACCTGGGAACCAGAAGCACCTTCGCGGACATCGGCGCCACGGTTCTTGATTATTTCGGAATCACCCCCGAATTTGAAGCAAAAAGCATGCTTCCCCACTAGCGCATGTCTGAAATTCATTCCCGCTGCCAGCATGCCTGTTCCGACTTGCCATGGAGGAATGATATACCGCATAAATAATGCCGGGATTTCCGGCTTAACATAACGTTTTGGAGGAAAGAAAAAAGTGAGCAACCTGACACAGGAAATCAACAGAAGAAGGACTTTTGCAATTATATCCCATCCCGATGCCGGAAAAACGACCCTGACCGAAAAATTCCTGCTCTACGGAGGAGCCATTAACCTGGCCGGAAGCGTAAAAGGCAAGGCAACCGCCAGACACGCTGTTTCCGACTGGATGGAAATAGAAAAGGAGAGAGGTATTTCCGTCACCTCCTCCGTATTACAGTTTGAATATGACGGATACTGCATCAATATTCTTGATACCCCCGGACACCAGGATTTCTCCGAGGACACCTACCGTACCCTGATGGCTGCGGATTCCGCCGTCATGGTAATTGACGGCTCCAAGGGTGTTGAGGCACAGACAAGAAAGCTTTTTAAGGTCTGCGTCATGCGTAAAATCCCCATCTTCACATTTATCAACAAAATGGACCGGGATGCCAATGATACCTTTGATCTTCTGGATGAAATCGAAAAAGAGCTGGGCATTGCAACCTGCCCCAAAAACTGGCCGATTGGATCAGGAAAAGGCTTCAAAGGAATTTTCGACCGGGATAAACGCTGTGTGATCATCTATTCCGATACGGAAAAAGGAACCAGGGAAGGCGAAGCCATGGAAATTCCTCTGGAGGAGGAAGACAGGCTCCGCGACTGCATCGGTCAGGAAGCAATGGACAAGCTGTTAGAGGAAATCGAGCTTCTTGACGGCGCCAGCGCGGAATTTGATTTGGAAGAAGTACAGAAGGGGGAACTGACCCCCGTATTTTTCGGATCAGCCCTGACCAACTTCGGTGTGGAAATCTTTTTGCAGCATTTCCTGGAAATGACCACCACCCCTCTCCCCAGAAGGGCGGATACGGGACTTATCGATCCTGTGGAAAATAATTTTTCCGCCTTTGTATTTAAAATCCAGGCCAATATGAATAAAGCCCACCGTGACAGAATCGCGTTCATGCGTATATGCTCCGGCAAGTTCGAGGCCAGCATGGAAGTAAAGCATGTGCAGGGCGGGAAGATAATGCGCCTTTCCCAGCCCCAGCAGATCATGGCCAGCGAACGGAAAATCCTGGAGGAAGCCTATGCCGGCGATATTATCGGCGTATTTGACCCCGGTATTTTTTCCATCGGGGATACCCTCTGCATGCCGAAGGAAAGCTTTGCCTACGAAGGCATTCCTACCTTTGCGCCAGAGCATTTTGCCAGGGTGCGCCAGGTGGATACCATGAAGCGGAAGCAGTTCGTGAAGGGAATTAACCAGATCGCCCAGGAAGGCGCCATCCAGATTTTTCAGGAATACAATACCGGTATGGAAGAGATTATTGTAGGCGTGGTAGGCGTCCTGCAGTTCGATGTGCTTAAATACCGGCTCAACAATGAATATAATGTGGAAATCAGGCTGGAACCCCTTCCCTATGAATATATCCGCTGGATAGAAAATAAGGACGAAATCGATTTGGACAAGCTGACCGGAACCTCCGACATGAAGAAGGTTAAGGATATGAGAGGCAACCCGCTGCTCCTTTTCGTAAATGAATGGAGCGTAGGGATGACATTAGACAGAAATAAAGGCCTGATTTTAACCGAATTCGGCCGCAACTGATAAAAAAGCAACGGCTTAAGACAGCCTGGGCAATTCTGCTATAAAAAGGACTACGGCACGACAAAACGCCAAAAAAGGGCGGAACGGGAAAGTGACAACAGCCAAAACGGCCACAATGGACAGGAGTCATGCAGTATGAAGAAATTTTCCAAAACCGTAGTAGTCATTCTGGTTCTTCTGATTCTTCTGACAGCCTATTGGGCATGGGAGGGCCGGCTTCCGGACCTTGCGTCCCTCAGAAAAGCGCAGCAGGAAACACAGATAGCCGGACAGGACGGGGAAACCCTCTCCCTTCAGGAATCCCGGCCGGACGGCGCATCCGGCGGACAAAACGCCGGAACAATGCAGGAAACCGCAGAACCTGAGCCCCAGGGAACGCAGGAAAACGGAACCGACCGGACTGCCGAGGGGGTGCGGCCTGCGCAGCCCGCTGAAACCGGCTATGCCTACAGCCTTCTGGACGAAGAAGAAAAATCCCTCTATCTCCAGATGCTGCAGTCCATCACAGGCTTCTCTCAGGAAACGGAGCTTACCACATTAAAGCCTGAACTGCTGGAGCCGGTTTTCAACAGTGTTTTAGCGGATCATCCCGAAATTTTTTACGTGGATGGGTATACTTATACCAAACACACCCTGGGAGAGGAAATCCATAAGATCACATTTACCGCCCGCTACACCCTGACGCAGGCGGAAGCCGAACAAAGAAAAAAAGGAATAGAAGCCTACATAGAAACCGCGCTTTCCGGCATACATAGCGGAATGGATGACTATCAGAAAATCAAGTACATCTACGATTACATGATAGAACATACGGATTACAGACTGGATTCCCCGGAAAACCAGACCGTCTGCTCCGTTTTCCTCTATGGAGAATCCGTCTGCCAGGGCTATGCAAAGGCATTCCAGCTCCTCTGCAGCCGCGTGGATATTCCGGCAGTGCTGGTTACCGGCGAAGTGAAGAACGGGGAAGCCCATGCCTGGGACCTGGTCCAATCCGACGGTGAATGGTATTATGCGGATCCCACATGGGGAGATGCCTTCTACCTCATGGGAGATGACGACCCCGCCTGGCAGGGCAAAAAACGCCCCAGCGTCAACTACGACTACCTCCTCGTCACCACACAGCAGCTCCTGCGCACCCATACCATAGACAACTTTTTCCCGCTGCCCGACTGCACTGCCATGAAGGACAACTATTACGTGCGGGAGAACGCCTACTTTGACACTGTGGACGAAGATAAACTCGCCCGGCTCTTCGCCCGGGGCTATGAAGAACAAAAGGGAATGGTAACCCTGAAATGCGCTGACGCCGATATCTACCGGCAAATGAAACAGAAGCTCCTGGATGACCAGGAAATTTTTACCTACCTGAAAAACGGCGGTTCATCCGCCGCCTACGTAGACACCCCGGAACAATACACTCTCAGCTTCTGGCTGGAATAACCGTAAGAAAGTGATCCAGGAGCGCCAAAATCCATTTCCAAAGACGATTTGGGACAGATTTTGACAGTAACTGTGAGGGAACCGGACAGTTACAAGCAAGCTACCCGCATAAAAAGACTTTGCAAAGATACAGGATTTTGTTATAATCAGTGTTATAGGAATAAAGGAGGCAGCCTTATGGAAAAAGATACAAGGAAAGACAGCAATAGAAATACATTTGTTCTGCAGGGAGATGACAGCATTGGCTCCGTGCAGATAGCGGACGAGGTTGTGGCCATGATCACATCCCTTGCGGCGACGGAAGTGGAAGGTGTGTCCGCCATGGCAGGCAATATTACCAATGAACTGATAGGAAAGGTCGGCGTGAAGAACCTGACCAAAGGCGTTAAAGTACAGGTGACGGGTAATACGGTGAAGGCGGATCTGGCGCTGTCTCTGGAATACGGCTACAACATTCCGGAAACCTGCTCAAAGGTACAGGAAAAGGTAAAGAATGCCATTGAGAATATGACAGGGCTTACAGTGACCGATGTAAATATCCGCATTGTCAATGTGAATATGGAGCCGGGCAACTGATACCGGAGGACGTGGCGGCCTGGATGTCCTAACTGCTGCGGATATTCGATAAATGCTTCCCGCAATCGCATGCCGGGCTCCGGCAGAAGAAAAGAGAGGGAATAACGGCAGGTGCCTTTCGGAATCCGAAAGGCACTTCCGGCATAAGTGCAGGGCGGCAGGAAGGCCTGCATATATATGCGGACGTACGGACAGGTATGGCCGCGCACTAGAGAAAGCCGGATAACGGCGGAATTGAGGAAACAATGGGCAGAAGAGAACAGAGGGAACAGATATTCAAGCTGCTGTTCCGTGTGGAATTCAATCAGAAGGAAGAGATGCCGGAGCAGTGCGCGCTTTTCTTTGAAGATGAGGAGAACGGCATCCCCGAGAAGGATATCGCCTATATCCAGGGGAAATTTGATAAAATCCAGGAAAAGCTTCCTGAAATTGATGAAATGATAAATACGACGGCCAGGGGCTGGACGACCTCCAGAATGGGGAAGGTGGATCTTACCATCATCCGCCTGGCTGTTTATGAGATTAAATTTGACGAAGAGGTGCCGGACAGCGTGGCAATTAACGAAGCCGTGGAGCTGGCCAAGAAATTTGGGCAGGATGAATCCTCCGGATTTGTAAACGGCGTGCTTGCCCGGTTTGTATAGAGGAAACCAAGTGAGAAATGTATATACTGTAGCGCAGGTGAATTCTTATATCAAGAACATGTTTTCACAGGATTTCATGCTGCAGAATATTTATGTCAAGGGAGAAGTGAGCAACTGCAAGTATCATTCTTCCGGGCATATTTATTTTACAATCAAGGATGCCAGGGGCACGATTGCCTGCGTCATGTTTGCGGGAAACCGCAGCGGCCTTAAATTCCGCATGGAAGAAGGCCAGCAGGTGGTAGTGGGCGGAAGCGTCGAGGTTTATGAACGGGATGGAAAATACCAGCTCTATGCCAGGGAGATTATCCTGGACGGAGCCGGTTATTTATATGAGAAATTTGAGCGGCTGAAAAAAGAACTGGCCCAGCGGGGGCTTTTTGCCCCGGAGTATAAACAGCCTGTGCCCAAATACATCAGGACCCTGGGGGTGGTAACAGCGCCTACCGGGGCAGCTGTGCAGGATATTATCAATATCACACGCCGGAGGAATCCGTATGTACGGATTATCCTCTACCCCGCAATCGTACAGGGAGAACAGGCGGCGGCCAGCATCATCCAGGGGATCCATGCGCTGGAGCAGCTGGGTGTGGATGTGATGATTGTGGGACGCGGCGGCGGATCCATTGAAGACCTGTGGGCCTTTAATGAAGAAGCCGTGGCCCAGGCCGTGTTTGACTGCAGCGTTCCCATTATTTCCGCAGTGGGACATGAGACGGATACGACAATTATTGATTTTGTATCGGATTTACGCGCGCCCACGCCTTCGGCGGCAGCGGAGTTGGCCGTATATGATGTCCGCCAGCTGGAAGCGGTGCTGGATTCCTGCAAAGGGGACTTAACCCGCAGGATGTTAACCCGCCTGGACAGGGAACGGTCCAGGGTGAAACAGGCGCAGACGAAGCTGCAGTACTTAAGCCCGGCCAGCCAGATCAGGGAAAAACGGACTCTTGCCATGCGCATGGAGGAACAGCTCTCGGCGCTGATGCAGCGTCATATCAGGGAAAAACGCTACCTGCTCGGCCTATATACGGAAAAGCTGAAGGGCCTTTCCCCTCTGGACAAGCTGAATCAGGGCTTTTCCTATGTGTCGGATGAGAAAGGGAAAACAGTATCCGATGTGGATCATGTCCGGGTAGGCGACCGTCTGACCGTTCATGTGAAAAACGGCCGGATAGAGGCCCAGGTGGTAGACAAGGAAAAATGGAAGCAGGAGAAAGGAGTATTGGAAGCATGAAACCGGAAGAGTTGAAGGATGAAAAACAGGAAGCCGGCCCTTCTTTGGAAGAGGCTTTTATCCTCCTTGACGATATTACCCGAACCCTTGAGGATGAGGAAATAACGCTGGAGGATTCCTTCCAGGCGTATAAAAAAGGAATGGATTTGCTGAAAATATGCAATGATAAGATAGATAAGGTGGAAAAGAAGGTAATGATGCTGAACGAGGAGGGCGGACTGGATGAATTTTGAAGCCGAGCTGCAGGAAAGAGTGTCGGGGATTGAAGCGATACTCAGACAATACCTTCCGGCAGAGGAAGGGTACCAGAAAACAGTGCTGGAAGCCATGAACTACAGTGTGCTTGCCGGCGGAAAGCGTCTGCGCCCCATGCTGATGCAGGAAGTCTTCCGGCTGTTTGGCGGAAAAGGCCGCCTGGTAGAGCCTTTTATGGCTGCAATTGAAATGATTCATACCTATTCCCTGGTGCATGACGATCTGCCCTGCATGGATAATGATGAATACCGGAGAGGCAGGAAGACCACCCATGCGGTTTATGGGGAAGGCATGGCTGTCCTGGCCGGAGACGCCCTTTTAAATTATGCCTTTGAAACCGCCTGTAAAGCCTTTAACATGCCGGA
Organism: Eisenbergiella massiliensis; assembly: GCF_003435485.1. NCBI lineage: Bacteria > Bacillati > Bacillota > Clostridia > Lachnospirales > Lachnospiraceae > Eisenbergiella > Eisenbergiella massiliensis. The sequence continues at coordinate 118,946 of NZ_QVLV01000015.1, read as the reverse complement.
GGCCGGTCAGAGCATCGACGGACTTAACCGGTGCGCCAAAGCCATGTCCATTCTCGCGGGGAAGGCCGGAATTTACGGCATGATCGGCGGACAGACAGCGGATACGGAAGCGGAAGAGCTGCCGGAGGAGCAGGTGACACAGGAGCTTCTCCTTTTTATCCATGAAAATAAAACTGCGGCCCTGATCCAAAGCTCCATGATGATCGGCGCTGTCCTGGCCGGTGCTGCGGACGGGCAGCTTGAGGCGCTGGAACGGATAGGCTCCAATATCGGCCTTGCCTTCCAGATACAGGATGATATTCTGGATCTGACGAGCAGCCTGGAGGTTTTGGGCAAGCAGACCGGAAGCGATCTGAAAAACCATAAGGTAACCTATGTATCCCTGAACGGAATGGAGAAATCCGCAGAACAGGTGCGCAGGCTTTCCGAGGAAGCCATTGCCGGCCTGGCCTGCGTTGCAGCACAGGAAGGAATGCCGCAGGCAGATACACGGCGTAATGATTTCCTGGAAAAGCTGGTGGAAGATCTCATTACCAGAAAAAAATAGAAGGGGGCATCCTATTATGCTTCTCGATCAGATACAAAAAGAAAATGACATCAAAAATATAAACCCAAGGGACTATCAGGCGCTGGCGGCGGAAATCCGGGAGTTTCTCGTCAATAAAATAAGTGTGACGGGAGGCCATCTGGGATCCAACCTGGGCGCGGTGGAGCTTACCATGGCCCTTCACCTGGCCCTGAACCTTCCTGAGGATAAAATCATCTGGGATGTGGGACATCAGTCCTACACCCACAAGCTGCTCACCGGAAGGCGGGAGGGCTTTGAAACCCTGCGCAAGTACGGCGGCATGAGCGGCTTCCCCAAGCGGAAGGAAAGCGACTGTGACAGCTTTGATACGGGGCACAGCTCCACCTCCATCTCTGCGGGCCTGGGACTTGTCAAGGCCAGGGATCTCCAGGGGGAAAACCACACCATTGTTTCGGTAATCGGCGACGGCTCCCTCACGGGGGGCATGGCTTATGAAGCACTGAACAACGCGGCCCGGCTGGAAACGAATTTTATCATTATTTTAAATGACAACAACATGTCCATATCCGAAAATGTGGGCGGCGTATCCAAATATCTGAACAATATCCGTACCTCAAACGCCTATCTGGATGTGAAGGACGGCATCTACGACGCCATCCGCAACACCAAATACGGCGAACCGGTGGTTGCCGGCATCCGCCGCGCCAAGAACAGCTTAAAGCAGCTTGTAATCCCCGGCATGTTTTTTGAGGATATGGGCATTACCTATCTGGGGCCGGTGGACGGCCATGACACCAATTCCCTGATCCGCGTAATCAATGAGGCAAAACGCAGAAAAAATGCTGTCATGATCCATGTACTCACCAAAAAGGGCAAGGGCTATGCGCCGGCGGAGAACCATCCCGCCCGTTTTCATGGAGCGGAGCCCTTTGACGTTGCCACAGGCGTGCCGCTGAAGAAGAAAATGAAGGCCAATTATACGGATATTTTTTCCACAGTCATGATTAAGCAGGGCCAGCGGAATGAAAAAATAGTGGCGATTACGGCGGCCATGCCGGACGGAACCGGGCTGAAACGCTTCAGCCATGCCTATCCGGACCGCTTTTTTGATGTGGGGATTGCAGAACAGCATGCGGTGACCTTTGCCGCGGGGCTTGCTGCGGGAGGCCTGCGTCCGGTGGTGGCGGTTTATTCCTCTTTCCTGCAAAGGGCTTATGATCAGATTCTCCACGACGTCTGCATCCAGAATCTGCCGGTGGTATTTGCCATAGACAGAGCGGGGCTGGTGGGCAGCGACGGGGAAACCCATCAGGGTATTTTCGACCTGTCCTATCTGTCCTCCATTCCCAATATGCATATCATGGCGCCCAAGAATAAATGGGAGCTATCCGATATGCTGAAGTTTGCGGTGGCCTTCCAGGGGCCGATTGCGCTGCGTTATCCCAGAGGAGAGGCCTATGACGGCCTGTCCGGTTTCCGGGCTCCCATTGAATACGGCCGCAGCGAAATGATATATGAAGAAAAGGATATCGCCCTCCTGGCGGTGGGGAGCATGGTAAAAACAGGGGAAGAGGTCTATGGCAGCCTGAAAAGGCAGGGCCGGTTCTGTACCCTTGTTAACGCCAGGTTCGTAAAGCCCATTGATGAAGAAATGATCCGTAAGCTGTCCCATACCCACAGCCTGTTGGTTACTATGGAGGAAAATGTGGAAAGCGGCGGCTTCGGCGAGCGTGTCCGCACCTTTGTTGACGAGTGCGGCCTTAAGGTGCGCGTCCTCTCCATTGCCATTCCCGATGAGTATGTGGAGCACGGCAATGTGGAGCTTTTGAAGCAGGAAATAGGAATAGACAGTGAATCCATATTAAAAAGGATTCATGAAGAGTTAGGGGAGAACTGATGAAGGAACGATTGGATGTGCTTCTGGTAAAACAGGGGCTGGCGCCCTCCCGGGAAAAGGCGAAGGCCATCATCATGTCCGGCAATGTGTTTGTTGCCGGACAGCGGGAGGATAAGGCCGGCTCTGTTTTTGATGAGGCGGCAGTGATAACGGTAAAAGAAAATCCATTGAAATATGTGAGCAGAGGCGGTCTGAAGCTGGAGAAAGCCATGCAGTGCTTTCCCATCACCCTGGCCGGCAGCGTATGCATGGATATCGGCGCTTCCACCGGCGGCTTTACCGACTGCATGCTGCAAAGCGGGGCTGCTAAGGTATACTCCGTGGACGTGGGCCACGGACAGCTCGCCTGGAAGCTGAGGAATGATGAACGCGTGGTATGCATGGAAAAGACCAATTTCCGTTATATGGTGCCCTCGGATATTCAGGATGCACTGGATTTTGCCTCGGTGGACGTTTCCTTTATTTCCCTGACCAAAATACTGATTCCCGCCAGAAACCTGCTTAAAGAGAGCGGGCGCATGGTATGTCTTATCAAGCCCCAGTTTGAGGCGGGCAGGGATAAGGTGGGAAAAAAGGGAGTGGTACGGGAACCTGAGATACACCGGGAGGTCATTGCCAAGGTCATTGATTTTGCAGACCTTACCGGCTTCAGTGTACAGGGACTGACCTATTCTCCGGTGAAAGGGCCGGAAGGAAATATCGAGTATCTGGTTTTCCTGGAAAAAAAGACGGCGCTGCCGGAAGAAATCATCTCGCTTACGGAGCATGAAGCGGAACGCATGCTGGCCGGGGTGCAGGCGGAAGGCGCAGATCTGTGTGCAAAGCAGGAATGGAAGGAAAACATACGCAATATCGTGGAGCAGGCGCATGAGGCTCTGGAAAAGGATGGAAAACAGGGGTAACAGGAAATGGGTATAGGGTGCGGCAAACATTATATTATCATGACAAACAGACCGAAAGACCCGGGACTGAAGGTCACCTACTACATCCGTAAATATCTGGAGGAAAGAGGTGCCGCCTGCATAATTTGTGCGGATAACGAAACGGAGGAGCAGATCCGTCTGAAGGAAGGCGGGGATACATACCGTTCCGACTGCATGATCGTTCTGGGCGGGGACGGCACCATGCTCAAGGCGGCGCGGGAGACGGCGGCCAGCGGAATCCCCCTTCTGGGCGTAAACCTGGGCACTGTGGGATACCTTGCCGAGGTGGAGCCTTTAGCGCTTGATCTGGCGCTGGAAAAGCTTCTACGGGAGGAATATACCATTGAAGAACGCATGATGCTGTCGGGGCGGGTGCTCCGTGAGGACGGCAGCGGGGAAACGGCCCAGGTGCATGCGCTCAACGATGTGACCATCACAAGAAGAGGCCCGCTGCAGATCATACAGTTCCGTATCTGGGTAAACGGCCAGGTGCTAAACAGCTACGGTGCGGATGGCATTGTCATTGCAACTCCCACCGGCTCCACCGGCTACAATATGTCGGCCGGCGGCCCCATCGTGGAACCGGGAGCAAGTCTGATCCTCCTTACACCCATCTGTCCTCATACGTTGAATACCAGAAGCATAATTCTGCGGGCGGAGGACGAGGTTGTGGTGGAAATCGGTGAAAGGCAGTCCGGGCAGGAGCAGGAGGTAGAGGTGAACTTTGACGGCAGCCGCTGCCTGATCCTCAAATCCGGGGACCGGCTTAAGGTAACCCGCAGCGATAAGACCACCTCCATTATGAAATTGAGCGAACTGAGTTTCCTGGAGCGTTTACATAGAAAGATGAGTGAGTAGGCCGATGAAACAAAGCAGACATGAGAAAATTGTGGAATTAATAGAAAACAGTGAAATAGAGACCCAGGAAGAACTGGCGGACAGACTGCGGGAAGCCGGCTTTACGGTTACCCAGGCCACCGTTTCCAGGGATATCAGGCAGCTGCATTTATCCAAGGTCCCGGCGGGAAACGGCAGGCAGAAATACGTGGTGCTGCGTCAGGACGACAGCCATCTCTGGGATAAATATGTAAGAGTGCTCAGGGACGGCTTCGTTTCTATGGATATGGCTCAGAATATTCTCGTAATTAAGACGGTTTCCGGTATGGCCATGGCGGTGGCTGCGGCTGTGGACGCCATGAAATTCAGGGAAATCGTGGGAAGCATTGCAGGAGACGATACGATCATGATGGCGGTGCGCAGTGTGGAGGACACCAGAATCGTGATGGATAAAATCAGGGAAATCCTGGAAAAGTAAATGCGGCCGCAAGACAATGCCGGGCAGGAATGGGGAACCCGCCGGGAAGCGTTCGGAAGGAGCAATAGGAGAAGTAAAGATGTTAGTAAGCCTACATGTTAAAAATCTGGCATTGATTCAGGAGACCGAGGTGTATTTCGGGCCCCGTCTGAACATCCTGACAGGTGAAACCGGCGCAGGAAAATCCATCATTATAGGTTCTGTGGGGCTCGCGCTGGGAGGCCGGGGCGATCGCGATCTGATCAGGACAGGAGCCGATTATGCCCTGATCGAGCTGGTTTTCCATCTGGAAAAGGAAGGACAGCTGGAACGGGTGAAGAAGCTGGACATCCCGGTGGAAGAGGACGGCCTGGTCATTCTGCAGCGCCGTATCATGCCCCAGCGCAGTATCAGCAAGGTAAACGGCGAAACGGTGAATGCCAAGCTTTTGAAGGAGCTTTCCGGCGTCCTCATCGATATCCACGGACAGCATGATTCCCAGCAGCTGCTGCAGTCAAAAAAACATTTGGAAATTCTGGATGATTTTGCCGGGGAAGAAATTACCGGTATAAAAAAAGAAATAAAAGAGAAATATCATATTTACAGAAAACTTCAGGAACAGCTGAAGGAAACCAATCTGGATGAAAGGGAAAAGGAACGGGAGCTTTCCCTGGCCCGCTTTGAACTGGAAGAAATCGAAAGCGCTTCTTTAAAGGAAGGCGAGGATGAGGAGCTGGAAAACAGCTACCGGAAAATGAGTAACAGCCGCAAAATTGCGGAGGTGCTGAATAACGTACATTCCCTCACCGGCTATGAGTCGGACTGCGGCGCAGGCGGCGCTGCCGGACGCGCCCTTCGGGAACTGAACAGTGTAAGCGCCTTCGATACCTCCCTGGAGGAAATGGCAGGCATGCTGACGGATATCGACGGCCTGCTCAATGATTTCAACAGGATTGTATCCGATTACCTGTCCGATTTGGAGTTTGACCAGAACTTATTTTTACAGATTGAGGAACGGCTGAACATAATCAACCGGCTGAAGGATAAATATGGATCCACAATAGAAGAAATCTTTCAATACCAACAGCAGAAGCAGGAAGAGATGGAACGGCTCCTGGATGCCGATGCTTACCGGGAAAAACTGGAAAAGGAATTAAAGCTGGCCCGTGCCGGCCTGGAAAAGCTGTGCGCAAGGGCCACGAAAATCAGGAAAGACGCGGGCAAGAAGCTGTCTGCCCTGCTGATAGACGCCCTTTTGGACCTGAATTTCAACCAGGTGGATTTCAGCGTGGCTCTGGAGAAAAAGGAGGGCATTGGCCCCGACGGCTGGGACGATGCAGCCTTTATGATCTCCACCAATCCCGGCGAACCCCGCAGACCGCTTGCCAGCGTAGCCAGCGGCGGTGAGCTGTCGCGTATTATGCTGGCGTTAAAAACGGTTACGGCAGGCCAGGAAGATAAGGACACTTTTATTTTCGATGAAATAGACACCGGAATCAGCGGCAAAACCGCATGGAAGGTATCACAGAAGCTGGCGCTTCTTGGCAAAACCCGCCAGGTTATCTGCATTACCCACCTTCCACAGATTGCCGCCATGGCCGACAACCATTTTGTAATTGAAAAAAAATCCATGGAAGAAAGTACCGTTACCGCCATTGCCGAAATCCGCGGGGACGCTATTTTAGACGAGCTTGCCCGTATGCTTGGCTCAGATACCATTACGGAAAGCTCGCTCGCCAATGCCAGGGAATTGAAAGAAATGGCAGCAAATACAAAACAATACTAAATTATCTTGAACCATTTGTCACATACTAGAAAGGACGTACATGTAACGTGTATGTCCTTTTCTTTGTTTTACAGATGAAAAAAACTGTGACGCAAAGACACTGTACCTGCTTTAAGCGAAGTCTGATACCTGGCGGCAGGCTGCCTGGTATCTGCACCGGCCCTTCTGATGATGAAAAGATCCATCAGGCCGGCTGGCTTACTGCGGGAATATACGGCAGGAAGGATGTGGAAAATTGGAAAGAAGAGAAAAATACCGACTGTTTTTATATGTGCTGCTGATCGGCTCAATCACAGCTTTATTTATATGCTGGATGATTCTCATATGGGAAAAAATACCCGGCGCTATTCATATCCGGGCGGGTATCCGGCAGGATCTTGACCTTAATGTTCCGGTATCCGGAAAACTTTACAAAGCTCCGGCTGAAACAGAGGATGGAGCCATCCCCGTTACAGGCATGAATGCTGCGGTCGATGCCAGGGAGACGAAAACCCTCTCCGTGGACCTGGCGGAGCCTCTCACCCTCTATGCGGAGGACATTGAGACCTATACCATGGATCTGAAGCTGTTCGGCCTCATTCCTTTTAAAACGGTAAACGTTCAAGTAATCAACGACAAGACACTGATACCTGCGGGAATCCCCATCGGAATTTATGTAAAAACCGAAGGAATCCTGGTGATTGCCACAGGGGATTTTACCGGAGACGACGGACAGGCGAAGGAACCGGTGGGCCACCTTTTAAAGGAAGGAGACTATATCCTCAAGGTAAACGGACGGGAGGTAGAAGGGAAAGCCGCCTTTATGCGGCAGATAGAAGAAAGCAATGGAGAGGAGCTGGTATTAACCATCCTCAGGGAAGACCAGGAATTTGACTTAAAGGTCAGGCCCGAACGCAACCAGGACGGAGAGTACAAGCTGGGCATTTGGATACGGGACAACGCCCAGGGCGTGGGGACGCTCACCTACCTGGATGAAAACAACTCTTTTGGGGCGCTGGGCCATGGAATCAACGATATGGACACAGCCACGCTTATGAATCTGAAAAACGGAAGCCTGTACACCACCGAGATTGTATCCATAACCAAAGGAGAGAACGGCACCCCGGGAGAGCTTACCGGAGTCATAGACTACAAGGAAAGCAACAAAATGGGAACAATCGAGGCCAACACCGTGGAAGGCATATTCGGGGAACTAAACGAATCCGCCGCCTCCCACATCACCACACAGGCCATGCCCATCGGCCTGAAACAGGAAGTAGACCTGGGCCCCGCCCAGATCCTCTGCAGCGTAGGAGGCGCCCCCCAGCTCTACGACGTAAAAATTACATCAGTCCACCTGGACCATGATAATATAAACAGAGGAATCGAACTGCAAATCACCGACAAAACCCTCCTGGAAACCACCGGAGGAATCGTCCAGGGGATGAGCGGAAGCCCAATCATACAAGACGGAAAACTAATAGGCGCCGTAACCCACGTCCTCGTCCAGGACCCCACAAGAGGATTTGGGATATTTATTGAAAACATGCTCCTCCAATGAGCCGTGCAAAATACAAGTGGAGAGGGCCTTATTGAGCTAGCTCAATAAGGCCCTCTCCACTTGTATTTTATGGGGCGAAGCCCCACAGCCTTGGAATTGCCCGCAATTCCAAGGCTGCCACGGCGGCCCCCCGCTTATTATCCCTTCTCCCTCCCTCCCCCACTATCTGCCCCCTAATTATCCCCTAAATTTTAACATTTCCCCCCATTTTCCTCCATCTCCCCCACCCATCCATCGCCCATTTTCCCCCATTTTCGCCTTCTTTCGCCCTCCCTCCGCGCGATTTACCCCGAATCCCCACGAAACCCCGCCTTTTCTGCGATGAAAGAAGGTTGCCATAAATTGTCATTCTTATATAATAAATGCAGGAAGAGACAGAAAGAAAAAGATTTCTGTTGGAATGGAGGACATATATGGAACAGTTACGCATGAATACAGGGAAAGACAACGAAAGAGTGGTACAGATTCTCACGGATCTTATGAAAACCAATAAAGAATTCCAGATTATGATAACCGTACCGGCATCCGGCGCTTCATCAGCATCCGACTTTATGCCCAGGGAAGAAGAGACGGCAGACCAACCGGCCGTAACCCATAACCTGGAAAAAGACGTAACGGACATGATACATGAAATCGGCGTACCTGCCCATATCAAAGGCTATCAATACCTGCGTGAAGCTATAATGATGTCGGTGGAGGACATCGAAATGCTCAATTCCATTACCAAAATCCTCTACCCCACAATCGCCAAGAAATACCAGACAACACCCAGCCGCGTGGAACGCGCCATCAGACATGCCATTGAGGTTGCATGGAGCAGAGGAAAAATGGAAACTCTGGACTCTCTGTTCGGCTACACAATCAACACAGGTAAGGGAAAACCCACCAATTCCGAGTTTATTGCCCTCATTGCAGACAAAATAAGGCTTCAATATAAAAATTAATCTTTTATTAAATGCCGTAATGATGTATAATATTTGTAAACCTATCTAGGGAAGGTATTAAGAAATTACGGGAGGATTCGGAATGAAGAAAATTTTATTTGTGGCTTCGGAAGGCGTACCGTTCATTAAGACGGGCGGCCTGGCAGACGTAGTAGGTTCCCTGCCCAAATGTATCGATAAAGAGTATTATGACGTACGCGTGATCTTGCCCAAATATGTATGCATGTCCCAGGAAATGAAGGACAGACTGAATTACAGAACGCATTTCTATATGGATTTCCACTGGCAGAATCAGTATGTGGGCATTCTGGAAGCGGAAATGGACGGCGTGAAATATTACTTTATAGATAATGAATATTATTTTAACGGCTTTAAGCCCTACGGTGACAACGCCCTGTTTGAAATCGAGAAATTTGCATTCTTTTCCAAGGCTGCGCTTTCCATACTGCCTGTCATCGACTTCCGCCCGGATTTAATCCATTGCCACGACTGGCAGACCGGACTGATTCCCGTATATCTGCATGAACGCTTCCAGGGAAGCGATTTCTACCGTGGAATCAAGACGGCCATGACCATCCATAACCTGAAATTCCAGGGAAAATGGAGCATTAAGGAGGTGCAGGACATAACTGGCTTACCCATGTCCTTTTTCACCCCTGATAAGCTGGAGGCCTACAAGGATGCCAACCTTCTCAAAGGTGGCCTTGTCTATGCGGACGCGATAACCACCGTAAGCGATACCTATGCGGAAGAAATCAAGACTCCCTTTTACGGAGAAGGGCTGGATGGCCTGATGCGTGCGCGCAGCGGCGATCTCAGAGGTATTGTCAACGGCATTGACTACGACGAATACAATCCGGAAACAGATAAATTCATCACCCATCACTTTAATGCGGTGAATTTCAGAAAAGAAAAAATTAAAAATAAACGGGCGCTCCAGGCAGACTTCGGACTGGATCAGGATGACAAGGCCATGCTGATCGGCGTAGTATCCAGACTGACCGACCAGAAGGGCTTTGACCTGGTAGCCTATGTCATGGATGAGCTGTGCCAGGATAACGTTCAGCTTATGGTGCTTGGTACCGGGGAAGAACAGTATGAGAACATGTTCCGCCATTTCGCATGGAAATACCCGGGCAAAGTATCCGCCCAGATCTACTATTCGGAAGCTGTATCCCACAGAGTTTACGCTTCCTGCGATGCCTTCCTTATGCCTTCCCTGTTTGAGCCCTGCGGACTCAGCCAGCTGATTGCCCTGCGCTACGGCACCGTGCCCATTGTCAGGGAAACCGGCGGCCTGAAGGATACCGTACAGGCATATAACGAATTTGAAAGCACAGGAACCGGCTTCAGTTTCATGAACTACAATGCCCATGAAATGCTGGGGACCGTCCGGTATGCGGAACGCATTTATTACGACAAAAAGAGAGAATGGAATAAGATCATTGACCGCGGAATGGCAATCGATTATTCCTGGCAGGTATCCGCCAAGAAATACCAGGAGATGTATGACTGGCTCATCGGCTGATGAAAGCTGCATAGATAAGAACACAGGGGGGAAACCATCTGACACAGGAGTAAAAATCCTGTGCCGGATGGTTTTTGTACGTTTAAAATTCCCCTCACAGGGAAGGCTAAAGATAAAATAATTCAAAGAGAGGAAGAAATTATGAAAAAATTTGCATGTTTTGCTTTGACTGCGGCGCTGCTCCTTGCAGGCTGCAGCGGCACAGACGGGGATAATGCAGCGCAGAGCCAGACCGAGACCGGAAGCGCCGCTCAGGAAAGCACAGCCCAGGAGAGCACTGGCCAGACAGAGCAGGAGGGCACACAGACGGAAGGTACACAGACAGAAAGCACAGAAGCAGCTTCCGCAAATGGAGCCAGCATTAAGGCCGGAGATTACTCTTACCATGTGGAGTCCCTGGAAAAAGAATGGACGACAGACAATGGAACGCTTGCGTGCACAGTCAAGCTGGCCTACCCTGTGTTTGAAGGCGATACCGAAGGAGAAAAGAATATCAACGCATTTTTTAAAGAATGGGCTGATGATAAACTGGACTATTATGAAAACGATAAGGATTCCATCGTAAACATTGCCCTCCAGTACCAGACAGAGCTGGAAACCGAACAGAATTCAACGCAGGAAGACTCCACGCTTCCGCCTGTCCCGCCCAGTGAAGAAGATTTTTCAGTGGGAGGCGTAACGGTCCGCGGCAGTGTGATTTCTGTTTTCATGGAATCCTACAGCTATGAAGGCGGCGCACATGGTATGCCTGGCCGGGCTAACTACCTCTTTGACAAGACAACGGGTAAGGAAACCACGCTGGCTTCCCTCATCAGCATTTCCGAAGAGGAACTGAACCAAAAGGTACGCGGCTTGTTCCAGGAGCAGGTAAAGGGCAATACGGAAGGCTTCTTTGAGGATGCGGAAGAAACACTGAATAACAAAAAGGATTTTATTGACAACTATTATTTCAGTGAAGACGGCGTTGTTTTTTATGCCACACCCTATGAAATCGCCCCCTATGCGGCTGGCTATACTGAGATCACGGTTCCTTTTGAAGAGCTGGGACTGTAAAAAAAGAAAAAGTTCCCTGCATATTCAACCCCTGTTCGGCGCACAATAAAAAGGCAGAAGCAAATTGAATGGAGGTATGGATATGGCAAATTTATCAGAACTCGATCTTCAGAACCTGCGCCATCTGATTGGCGGTTATGACACTACTCACTGCAAGATGAAGGAATACGCATCCTGTGCGGAGGACCCCAAGGTAAAACAGTTCTTTGAACAGGGCGCAAAGTCCGCTATGGAAAACAAACAGCAGCTGATGAAATTTTTGCAGTAAGGAGGAAAACTGACCATGATGCAGGAAAAAATAATGGTATCTGATACACTGGCAAGCATTAACGGCGAACTGGTAAGATTCGGGGAGATGATTCCCCAGACAGAAAACAAAGAACTGAAAAGCGCACTGAAGCAGATGCGCACAACCTGTGAGCAGTCACAGGAACAGCTCTATGAAATTGCACGCGAGAAATCCTATTATGTGCCTGCCCAAAAGGCATCCCAGGAAGAGGTTGATCACGTTAAAGGCCTGTTTACTTCAGGAACCCTGTAAAATACTTTAGATGTTAACAGCGGCTGATTGTTATCCGAAGCCGCCCCGGAAACCTGGCTGCCTTTCCAAAACGGCAGCAGGTTCAGCCAAAAAGCCACCCTGCAGCGGCAGATGCCTGTGCAGGATGGCTTTTTTTAAATATTGCTCCGTCGGTTGCATTATCAGTTTTCCGGAATCCACAGCCTAAAATTTTTTTCAAATACGGAGATCGGATAAATAGAAAGATAGAAATCACGAAGCGCTTCAAGAAAGGCCTCCTGATTAAACTGTCCCTCACAGAAGGCCTCCTTCTGCAATGTTTCCCGGAGTCCTGTTTTCCCGCCATTTTTACATGCTGTTTTTTCACAATTTTCTCCGTGCAGCTCTTCCTTCAGGGGAGATAACACAAGCATCCGGTAGGTAACACCGAACAGCTGCGCTCTGACCTGCGTCAATACTGCGCCGTTTCTCTCATAAAAACGAATCCGCCTTTCCCGAAGCTCCCTCTGCTCAGCGCAGTCTGCAGTTTCAGGCGCTTCACACTCAATAAAGCATCCCGGGAAATCGCTCTGCTTTTGGATTTCGTGAAGAAATACACTGCCAAGCCCCCGGCAGCGATACTCTTCCATAAAAGCATAATAATCCAGCAGCATCTTTTCCCTGTCCTTATCATGCATCAGCAGGGCATAACCGAGCAGGCCGCCCTCCGCTGCGGCGGATCCGTCATAAAGGCCGTAGCCGGAGTATTGCCCACGCTCCAGCAGCATTTTCACCGAAGAAAGAGGCTTTAATTCTGAATCCGGGAAATGCTCCGGCCCCCAGGCATCATAAACTGCCATAATTTCCTCCGGTGTCAAAGCCTTACATAATTCCTTCATAAATATCCTGACCTGCCTTTTACTCAATTTGTTTTAACGCGCTGATATCCGAATCGATCATCATCGAATAATTGGTATAGTATACAACGAAGCCGGGTTTACCGCCGCCTGGCTTTTTCACGTTCTTTTTTTCCGTATAATCGATTTCCACCTTCTCCTGCCCGCGCCCCCTGGAATAATGGGCGGCCAGCCTGGCCGCATCTTCAAAGGTGCTGTCAGGAAGCTCGTCGCCCCGGGATTTCACCACGACATGGGAACCAGGCATCCCCTTGGCGTGGAACCACCAGTCATTTCCGGAAGCGAACCTGAAGGTCAGCTCATCATTCTGATAATTGTTCTTCCCGACATAAATGTCATAACCATCGCTGCTTACATAATGAAAGGGACGGCTGGTAACTTTTACTTTTTTCGAACCGCCTTTTCTTCGGATATACCCGCTCTCGATCAGTTCCTCCTTGATCTGCACCAAATCCTCTTCCTTCTGGGCAATATCAAGCGCATTGCTCACCGATTCCAGATGGTCGATTTCCGATTTTGTCTCCAGCGTCAGCTGTGAGAGCGCCTCAAAGGTTCTTTTCAGCTTGTTGTACTTATCAAAATACTTCTTTGCGTTTTCCCCTGCTGTCAGCATGGGATCCAGCGGTATGACAATATCCTCATTGGTATAATAATTCAGGGCGGTCATGGACTTCGCCCCTGGCTCCACCCCATAACCATAGGTATTCAGAAGCTCTCCATAAATGCGGTATTTATCCTTCTTTTCCGTATCCCTCATCTGCTTCAGTTGCAGATCATATTTTTTAATATTCCTTTCAAGCGCTGTGGAAACGATCCGGCGCAGGTCGGAGGAACGCTGACGAATCCGCGTAATCGTATTCTTTTCCGCATAATAATCCTCCAGAAGAGCACTGATGGAAGCATAATCCTTTCTCTGCGCCTCAGGATAAGAGGTCAGCCGCAGCGCAGCATACTCAGCAGGAACCCCGTTTTCATACACGATGCAGGGAGAAAAGTCCCCGCTGCGAACATCCCCCATCATCTCAGAAAAAGCGCGGTAAAGCGCCTTGCGTCCCGCCTCATCCAGCGCTGCAGTGGAAAGATCCGCATCCCCTCCCGCCCGGTAGCAAATCTCATGGGCGATGGCCGGAGACAGGCCCGTAAAACCGGAATACAGCGCCTTAAAACAAGGCATGCTGCCCGCAAATACCCTGTCCATAAAATCCTCCTCCGAAGCCGTGAGCGGATTCAGTTTATCCTGCGTATGCGGAATAAAATATTCCTTCCCGGGAAGCACCTCCCGCACAGAGCTGACAAGTCCCGAAATATGCTTGATGCTGTCAATGATAATCCCGGAATCATTACAGAAAATAATATTGCTGTGCTTTCCCATAAGCTCCACAATCAGCAGCTTCCTGCACACATCCCCCATTTCATCTAGATGCTCAATTTCAAAATTAATAATACGCTCCATGCCCGGCTGGCTGATACTGATGATTTTCCCATTCTGAATATGCTTACGCAGCAGCATACAGAAATTCGGAGCCGTCATGGGGCTGGTTTTATTCTTATCCGTCAGATAAATTAAAGGAAGGGACGCGGAAGCAGAAAGCGTGACCCTCTGCTGCGTTCCATTATTCTTAATCGTAAGAAGAAGCTCATCAGGCTCAGGCTGCGCGATTTTATAAACCCGTCCCCCGGTGAGCGCCTCGTCAAGTTCTTTCCTTATATTTGCAATTGTAATACCGTCAAATGCCATGACCTTACCCTCTCTGTTTCCATAATAAAGATACAACCCCCAGTATATCAGAAAATCCCTCCCCGCGCAATTGCATGAAAATCCGCCCCTGAGCATAAAATCCCCTGCCGGCAGCCTTATCAGAACAACTCCGACAATACCGCCGACAGGGGGACAGAACCATAAAACTTGAAAACCACCAAATCTAAAAGCCCATAAAGTACCGCACCAATGCAATGAGAGCCAGGTGAGCCGGATAAAACACATAGAAAAACCACTTAGGAAGCTTAATGGAAGTATTCGTATGGAAATAAATGAAAGGCAGCGCAAGCAGCGAGAAAATTTCAAAACCAACAGGATGCCCGCCAACCACCCAACACAAAGGATCCTCAAGACTGCCTCCAAACAGAGCCGGAAGATAACTCAACGTATACAAAACAGCCCCCAATACCGGTTTTTTACGGCAAAGATAAAAAATAAGCATAAGGAGAATTCCGGTAAAAGAATAATCAAAATTCCAAAAACAGATTACAAAGGTAGAAACTGCAAAAAGCCACCATTTTTTCTCCTTAAAACCCCACACAGCCAAAAGACTGATAAACAAAGTAAAAAATATATTCCAGTTCGTCAGATTCCCCCAAAAATCATGCGGATTAAAAGCAAGAATCCAGAACGGCTGGGAAATAACCGCAAACACCGCAATCCGCCCCAAATACCTCTTAATATCTCTCGTATAAAGCATCCCCACGGTCATACAATAACAAAATATAGGAAACGCCAGCCTCCCGATCCACCGGAACACAGGATATTCAGGAAAAAAAGTCCCCCCCACATGATCCAAAAGCATACTGATAACAGCGACCACCTTTAAAAAAGTAGTATCCAGATTCGTATCCAGCAAAGCCCCATTCTCCAATGTACCATTCCTCATATTCATATTTATCATTTCCTTTCTTCTGTTCTTTTGATACCCCAATTCTACCTCACCCTGCCATCCCCAGCCACCCCTCCAAATGTCAAGAACAACCGCCTTAATGTAAAGTTTGGACATATAAAGTTTTATATAATGTAAATATAAAAAAACCTCCCTGCACTACCAGGAAAAAGGTATCGGGGGCGTGCTTTGCTCCGGTGGCGGCCGGCAGCTGGTTTCCCCTGGGCGGGGCGGCTGTGATGTTTTTTCAGATCCATTGGAAAAAAAGGTGTTGTTTCTTACTGCTCCTGCCTGCCGGAATTCTGCCGCCCTTAGCAGCCTGTCTGACGAACACAGCAGGCCAACGGCCGCTGTGAGAGGAGTTTTGGCTGCGCCGGCAGAATCCCGACAGACAGGAACAGTTAGAAACCCCCCTTTTTTGAGACCGGATCCGAAAAAACATCACAGCCGCCCCGCCCAGGGGAAACCAGCCGCCGGCCGCCGCCAAAGCGAAGCACGCCCCCGATACCTTTTTCCGTCCTTTTCCGACCTCCCTCAAAATCCTTGACTACTCACATGCATTGCTTTATAATAAAATGAATTATGGGAATGTATTTTCTGGAGGAATACTGATGATAAAAAGTATGACAGGCTTCGGCAGATGCGAAATCAGCGAGGCCGAACGTAAAATTACCGTAGAAATGAAGTCCGTAAACCACAGGTATCTGGATGTAAGCATAAAGATGCCAAAGAAGCTGAATTTTTTTGAAGCTTCCATAAGAAGCGTGTTGAAAGAATATATCCAGCGCGGCAAAGTGGATTTGTTCATTACCTACGAAGATTTTACAGAGAACAATGTGACGATCAAGTACAACAGGGATATTGCCGGGGAATACATGCAGTATCTGAAGCAGATGGCAGAGGATTTTTCACTGGACAACGATATCCGTGTTTCCTCCCTTTCCAGATTCCCGGAGGTTTTCTCCATGGAGGAGCAGGCCATTGATGAGGAAGGCATCTGGAAGACGCTGGAAAAGGCGCTGAGGGGAGCGGCAGAAGGACTGTCACAGACCAGGATTACCGAAGGGGAGAACCTGAAGGAGGATTTGATTTCCAAGCTGGACGGCATGCTGGAAAGCGTGGCTTTTATTGAGGAAAGGTCGCCGCAGATAATAGCGGAATACAGGCAGACGCTTAAGGATAAGGTAAAAGAGCTTCTTGAGGATGCCCAGGTGGATGAGAACCGTCTTCTTATGGAGGTTACTATTTTTGCCGATAAAGTGTGTGTGGATGAAGAACTGGTGCGCTTAAGAAGCCATATTGAGACTACGAAAAAAACTCTTGGTGAAGGTGGAAGCATCGGAAGGAAGCTTGATTTTATTGCCCAGGAAATGAACCGGGAAGCCAATACCATTCTTTCCAAGGCCAATGATCTGGAGACCTCCGACCGGGCGATTGAGCTGAAGACGGAAATTGAGAAGGTCAGAGAGCAGATTCAGAATATTGAATAATGGCGGAGGCGGTCAATGAGTCAGTTTATCCATGTCGGTTTTGGCAATATTGTAAATACGGAAAAGATTATCGCGGTGGTCAGCCCTGATTCCGCACCCATCAAGCGTATGGTGCAGACAGCCAGAGAGACGGGGGCGGCCGTGGACGCGACGCAGGGACGTAAGACAAAGGCGGTGCTGGTGATGGAGAACGGTCAGCTTGTGCTGTCGGCGCTTCTGCCGGAAACCATTGCAAACAGGGCGCAGGCCGAACGGGAGGATAATGATGAAGCATAGGGGAATTCTGATTGTCGTATCCGGTTTTTCCGGGGCAGGCAAGGGAACATTGATGAAGGAACTGCTCAAAACCTATGATAATTATGCGCTGTCGGTTTCCATGACGACAAGAAAGCCCAGGCCGGGCGAGGAAGAAGGTAAATCCTATTTTTTTGTGGATAAGGATACCTTCGAAGAGACGATTGCAAAGGACGGGCTGATCGAGTATGCCAGCTACTGCGGCAACTACTACGGAACGCCCAGAGAATATGTGGAGGCCTGTCTGGACAACGGACGGGACGTAATCCTGGAAATTGAAATCCAGGGCGCGCTTAAGGTGAAAGAAAAATTCCCGGAAGCCCTTCTTTTATTTATCATGCCGCCCAGCGCGGAAGAATTAAAAAGAAGGCTGGAAGGAAGAGGCACCGAAAGCGAGGAGGTCATCTGCCAGCGTATTGCGCGCGCGGCAGAGGAAGCGGAAGGCATTGAAAATTATGATTATATCATAATCAATGATAAACTGGACGACTGCGTGAAGGAAATGCATTCCATTATTTCCGCATCCCGCAGAAATCCGAAAAGAAATAAGGAATTGATAGCTGATATGCGTTCCGAGCTGGACGCGTTAGTGAAAGGAGAATGAAAATGTTACATCCCTCTTATACCGATTTAATGAAAGTCGTGAACAGCGACGTGGAGCCCGGCGAAACCAAGATTGTAAGCAGCCGTTATTCCATCGTTATGGCGACTTCCAAAAGAGCAAGGCAGATCATCGGAGGCGATGAGCCGTTAGTAAATATGAAGACAGGCATGAAGCCTTTATCCGTTGCTGTAGAAGAACTGAATGAAGGCAAAATCAAAATTCTCGGAGATGAAGAAACCGAAGATTAAAATGGGGGAAGGGAGAAGAGAAATTGCCGTGTGCATTTCTCTTTTTTCATAAGAAAGCATGAAAATACTATTTATTTCCCTGGGCTGTGATAAAAATCTTGTGGATACCGAGATGATGCTTGGGATGCTGGCCGAAAAGGGGCATACCTTTACGGATGACGAGGCGGAAGCGGAGGCTGCGGTAATCAACACCTGCTGCTTTATCGGCGATGCCAAGGAAGAAAGCATAAATACCATTCTGGAAATGGCCGAATTAAAAAAGAGCGGACAGCTGAAGGCGCTTATCGTGGCCGGCTGCCTGGCGCAGCGTTATAAGGAAGAAATCCAGACGGAAATCCCGGAGGTGGATGAAATCCTGGGGACCATGGCTATTGATGCGGTGACAGCCGCCATTGATGAGGTTTCGGCAGGAGAGAAGCACAACCATATTACGGACCCGGACGCGGCGCTGGTTTACGGCAAGCACCGCAGCGTCACTACAGGCGGCCATTTTGCCTATCTGAAAATTGCGGAGGGCTGCGACAAACGCTGCACCTACTGCATTATCCCAAAGGTGCGGGGCAATTACCGCAGCGTCCCCATGGAAGTGCTGGAAAAGGAAGCGCGGGAACTGGCTGAGGGCGGCGTTAAGGAGCTGATTCTTGTGGCCCAGGAAACCACGGTTTATGGGAAGGACATTTACGGCGAAAAGAAGCTGCCGCAGCTGCTTCACAGGCTCTGCGCCATCCCCGGTATCTACTGGATAAGGATTTTGTACTGCTATCCGGAGGAAATTACGGATGAATTAATAGAAACGATAAAAACAGAACCGAAAATCTGTCATTATCTGGATATGCCAATCCAGCATGCTTCAGACAGGATATTGAAGCAGATGGGCAGGCGGACCGATCAGGCCGAGCTGCGGGAGCGGATCGGCAGGCTGCGGGAGGAAATTCCGGATATCTGTCTGCGTACCACGCTTATCAGCGGATTCCCCGGAGAGACGCAGGAGGATCATATAGAGCTGTATAATTTCGTGGATGAGCTGGAATTTGACCGGCTGGGGGTATTTACCTATTCCCAGGAGGAAGGGACGCCGGCGGCGCGGATGGAGAATCAGGTCCCCCAGGAAGTGAAGGAGGACAGACAGGCCGAGCTGATGGAGCTGCAGCAGGAAATCGCCTTTGAGAAGGCGGAGAACATGAAGGGAAAAACGCTTATTGCCATGATAGAAGGCAGGGTGGACGGGGAGAATGCCTATGTGGCAAGAACCTATAAGGACGCCCCTAATGTGGACGGACTGCTGTTTGTCAATACCTCAAGAGAACTGTTGACGGGTGATTTCGTAAAAGTGCGGATTACCGGATCTTATGAATATGATTTGATAGGAGAGCTGGAAGATGAATTTACCGAATAAGCTTACGATACTGAGAATGATAATGATCATACCCTTTGTGGTATTCATGCTGGTTCCCATCGGCGGTGCCGGGAAGTGGATTGCGCTGGCCCTGTTTGTCATCGCCAGCCTGACGGACCTGCTGGACGGCAAAATTGCCAGAAAATATAACCTGGTAACCACCTTTGGAAAATTCATGGATCCCCTGGCGGATAAGCTTCTTGTATGTTCTGCCTTGATCTGCCTTGTGGAAATGGGAAAAATCCCGGCCTGGATTGTAATTATTATAGTCAGCAGGGAATTTATCATCAGCGGCTTCCGTCTGGTGGCATCCGATAAAGGCGTGGTGATTGCGGCAGGCTACTGGGGAAAATTCAAAACCACCTTCCAGATGGTGATGATTGTGCTCATGATAGCGGATATTCCGGTGCTTTCCCTGGTTACGACGATTGTAATGTGGGCGGCTCTGATTCTTACGGTAGTGTCCCTTGTAGATTATCTTGTGAAAAACAAGGATTGTCTGAAGGACCAGAAATAGAGAAAAGAGGTTCGGTATGGTAGTTGAATTAATTTCGGTAGGAACTGAGCTTCTGCTGGGGAACATAGTCAACACCAACGCAGCATACCTGGCGGAGAAATGTGCGGGGCTGGGATTGTCCTGCTATTATCAGACAGTGGTGGGCGACAATAGCGGAAGGCTTGCGGGGACAATACGGACGGCGCTGGAACGGTCGGATCTTGTGATTCTGACGGGAGGCCTTGGGCCGACCCAGGATGATCTGACAAAGGAAACCGCCGCCGGCGTATGGAACAGGCAGCTTGCCATGGATCCTCATTCCCTGGAAAGAATCGAAACTTATTTCCGGGAACGCGGTTTGGAAATGACGGAAAATAACAAGAAGCAGGCGCTTGTTCCCGAAGGAGCCATTGTTGTAGACAATGACAACGGCACTGCTCCGGGTATTATCATGGAAAAGGAAGGAAAACGGATGATTCTGCTTCCCGGTCCTCCCAATGAATTGAAGCCGATGTTTGAAAACAGCATCGCGCCTTTTCTGACGGGCCTGGAGAACCCTGATGCGCCGGGGATTATTTTTTCCAAAACCGTAAAAATATGCGGTATGGGCGAAAGCAAGGTGGAAAGCCAGATTACAGATTTGGAGGCCCTTGCCAATCCCACGGTGGCTCCCTATGCCAAGACCGGAGAGGTGCATCTGCGTGTTACCGCCCGAGCTGAGGATGAAAAGGAAGCGAAGAAGCTGGTAAAGCCGGTGGTGAAGGAACTGAAATCCCGGTTCGGCAGCGCCGTGTATACCACGGAAGAGGATGTGACGCTGGAAAAGGCGGTGGTTGACCTGCTTTTGGCCAACGAGCTGACCGTATCAACCATTGAGTCCTGCACGGGAGGCATGCTTGCCGCCCGCCTGATTAACATACCTGGGGTTTCCGAGGTCTTCAAGACAGGTTATATTACTTATTCCAATAAGGCAAAAAGAAAAATTGCCGGCGTAAAAAAAGGCACGCTGGATAAATTCGGCGCGGTAAGCCCGCAGACGGCCAAGGAAATGGCGAGAGGAACTGCGCTTCTGACGAAAGCGGACGTTACCTTTTCCATTACGGGAATTGCGGGACCTGACGGCGGCACTGCTGAGAAGCCTGTGGGACTTATTTATATGGGTTGCTATGTGTGCGGCACCACGCATGTAAAGGAATTCCATTTCAGCGGAAACCGGGCAAAGATAAGGGAAACAGCGGTTTCGGCCGCATTAACGATGATGCGTCAGTGTATACTGGAATATTACAGTCAGAAGACTTTCGGGAAAAAAGTATGATTCCGGCCTTGCGGGGAAGAGGGGAAAGAAGAAAAAAGCTTTTGGCACATAAAACCGGCCTGAGCAATGGAGGATAATGTATGTACGAGGATGAAGAATATGGATTTTGTCCGGAATGCGGGGCGCTGATGAAAAACGGTGTCTGTATAAGCTGCGGATATGACCGGAATAAAAAGGATGCAAAAGCAGAAGGAGCAGCGGAGACGGAAGCTCCTGATGGGAATGCCGTTGAACAGGCTGCGGTCCCTCCCTGTGAGACGGGCGGTGAAGCTTCGGTACCTCCTTATGGATACGCTGCCGGGCAGGCGCCGGTGCCCCCTTATGGAAATGCCGGTTCACAGGCTCCTGTGCCTCCCTGTGGAAATGAAAATATTCCGGCCGGCGGCCAGGGAATGCCTCCCTGCGGCGCGCAGAATATTCCGCCCTATGGAAATGTGCCAGGAGGCCAGGCAGGCCCGGGTGCGCCCGGCGCCGCGCAGGGCGGGCAGAATAATACCCGGTATGGCTCTTCGCAGCAGTATGGACCGCAGCAGAGCGGGTACTATGGACAAATCCCTCCGGGAGGAGTGCCTCCATATGGCCGGCAGCCTTATGGAGCCTATCCCAATATGCCCCCTCAGAAGCGTAACAACAGCAGAACCGTGGCGGCGGTTATTGTAGCGGTAATCGCGGTGCTTCTCTGCATCGTCATGGTCCTTATTTTTATTATTGTCAAGGGTGCGGTCAGGGAAGCCAGCAGCGGTATTTCTAATTCCAAGAATTACGGAGGGGCAGTTCCTGAGGAAACGATACCCTTTGGTTATGACAGCGGCGATGACAGCCAGCTTCCTGATTTCAGCGGCGGTGGAACCTATGAACCGGAAACAGAGGAAGGGGATTATGTTCCCAGCCCGGAGGATGACTACTATGTAACAATTGCCAATTCCATCCGTGACGACCTCAGTTATACGGTGGAATGGGAAGATTACAGCTATGTGGATGACGAGACAGGCGCTACGGCAACCGGAAAATACCCGCAGCTGAAGGGTGGGAATATTCCCCATCTGGACGAGCTGAACCAGGAGATTGAATACGAGGCCACTTATTACAGCAAGCTTTACAACTACTATAAGGATGCCCAGGGTGAAGATGAGCAACTCTCCTACGCAACCTCCAGCATTGGTTATGTAACCTATATGGATGAGGAAAAAATCAGCATAGTCCTTCAGGAGAAATATGCAATGAACCAGGAATCCTACATTTCGCTTTACTGCATTAATATCGATCTGGTAAGCGGCGAACTTTTGGACAACGGGGAAATGATAGAGTATAACGAGCAGCTGGCCAAAGAATTCAGGGATCAGGATGCTTACCAGAACGGAACGGCCGAGGCTGTGGATCGGATGGATGACGAACAGCTTCAGGATTTCCTTTCGGATTCGGATACCAATATTATTTTCTATACCCCTGTAGGCCTGGAAATCGGGTTTAATTATACCACCAGCACGAGCAGCGGCTGGGTTACAGCCACTATTAAAGATTATGGACGTTATATGAAGAAAATTTAGGGAGGGCATGGATTGTTGCCCCAATACTACGGCATGTGCGGCAGTTCAGATAAACTGAACTGTTGCGGACATCCGGCCATTTGATTTGCCTCACAACAGGCCGGATGCCTGCTGCCGCTATATATTTGTACAGTATGCGCAGCTAAATTCGCAGACCCGTCTGAACAGTATCCCGGCATGTTCCTTTTTTATGGAAGCATGCTTTTTTTAGTGGCATTTGGATGAAGTTTATGTTACAATCAAAAAAGCATATCTTTGCTGGAGGCGTTCCAAACCGGTGCACCTTTGTCTGAAGGAATTCAGCCATGTCCATTCCATCTATAGAGCGGACATCTAATCGGGCATTTCGCCAATCGTTTCAATGCAATAAAAAATAAAGGAGGGATGCCTGTTGAGGGAGTTTTATCGGACACCTGATATTGTATATTATATTTAAAGTTGGGAATTGACAAATACGAACAGATGTTTTATTATAGAAAAAGAGAACATCCGTTCTGGATAAGAAGGAGAACATAATGGAAAAAGAAGACAAACTCAAAGCGCTTGACGCCGCACTGGCACAGATTGAAAAGCAGTTTGGAAAGGGAGCAGTCATGAAGCTGGGGGATCCGGCTACGCAGATGAATGTGGAGACGATTCCCACAGGCTCATTAAGCCTTGATATTGCACTTGGCCTGGGCGGAATACCCAAGGGAAGAATTGTTGAAATATATGGACCGGAATCCAGTGGTAAGACCACCGTCACCCTGCATATGATCGCTGAGGTTCAGCGCAGGGGCGGCATTGCAGGCTTTATAGATGCGGAGCATGCGCTGGACCCTGCCTATGCGAAGAATATTGGTGTGGATATTGATAACCTGTATATTTCCCAGCCTGATAACGGAGAACAGGCTCTGGAGATTACAGAGACCATGGTGCGTTCAGGCGCCATCGATATCGTTGTTGTTGACTCCGTTGCGGCTCTTGTTCCCAAGGCCGAAATAGACGGCGATATGGGGGACAGCCACGTGGGCCTGCAGGCCCGTCTGATGTCCCAGGCGCTGCGTAAGCTTACTGCAGTAATCAGCAAGTCCAACTGTACAGTTATCTTCATCAACCAGCTGCGTGAGAAGGTGGGCGTCATGTTCGGCAATCCGGAGACCACTACCGGCGGCCGTGCCCTGAAGTTCTACTCTACCATCCGTCTGGACGTAAGAAGGATTGAATCCCTGAAGCAGGCAGGGGAAGTGGTAGGAAACCGTACCCGTGTCAAGGTGGTAAAGAATAAAATAGCGCCGCCCTTCAAGGAAGCGGAATTTGACATCATGTTCGGAGAGGGCATTTCCAAAGTCGGGGATATTCTGGATCTGGCAGCGGATATTAATATTGTCAATAAGAGCGGCGCATGGTTTGCCTACGAAGGAAACAAGATCGGACAGGGAAGGGAGAATGCGAAGAACTTCCTGAAAGAAAATACGAAGATCTGCGATGAAATCGAGAAGAAAGTACGCGCATACTATAAGCTGGACGAGAAGAAAGAAGCCGATGCTTCAGACAGGAAGGAAGAACCTGTGAAGGAAGCTGCCGGAGCCAAAGCTGCAAAGGACAGCAGGGAAGTGAAGGCGGCCGCCGGCGCTGCGGTTAAAGCCGTGCAGGCAGAACAGAAATGATTGTTACCAGGACAGAACCAATAAATAAAACGAAATATGCAGTCAGCATCGATGGAGAATTCGCCTTTGTATTATACAAAGGCGAACTTCATAAATACGGTATTGCACAGGATAGAGAACTGCCCCCTCATGTCTATGAGGAGATTATGGAGAACGTACTCCCCAAGCGGGCGAAGCTGCGCTGCATGAACCTGCTGAAGTCCAGGGAATATACAAGACAGCAGATGGAAGAGAAGCTGCGGCAGGGAAAGTATCCTCCTCCGGTCATTGAAGAGGCTATTGCTTATGTGGAATCCTTTGGGTACATAAATGATGAGGCTTATGCAAGAAGATATGTGGAAACCTACATGGAAACGAAAAGCCGCAGGCGGATGGAGGACGATCTGAGACGCAAAGGCGTTGACAGAAGCTGTATTGAGGAGGCGTTTTGCACCGTTCAGGAAGCGGATGGCCTTCAGAATGAGGAAGCTATGATTAAAGAGCTCCTCAGAAAGAAGCATTTTGATGCGAAACAGGCGGATTTAAAAGAAAAAAGACGGATTCAGGCTTTCCTGTACAGAAAGGGTTTCTCGCCGGATAAGATAAGAAAAGCCATGAATTGCGATGATTTGGAAGAAGGGGACTCCTGGGAATAACAGGTTATCTTGTGCAAAAGTTATGAAATTTGGTCAAAATATGCTTTTCTACTTGACATAATACCTGTTATTTATTAAAATTGAAGTGTTGTAAAATCGCTTATAAGAATGTTTGGCGTACATACATTCTATAACAGATATTCGCACAATGAAAATTTAATAAGGAGGTGCTCCTGTCTATGCTTAGTTATGTAATAGCAGTAGCGGTCACTCTGTTGATTTCTATCCCGGTTACATTTGTAGTAACCTCTGCATATAGGAAGAAAGAAACTGAGACCAAAATCGGCAACGCCGAAGACAAGGCAAGAGAAATTATTGATGATGCGGTGAAAGCTGCTGAAACCAAAAAGCGTGAGGGACTGCTGGAAGTGAAGGAGGAATCCATTCGTGCAAAGAACGAATTGGATAAGGAGATCAAGGAACGCAGAGCCGAGGTGCAGCGCTTTGAAAGAAGAGTGCAGCAGAAGGAAGAGAACGTGGACAAGAAGTCGGATGCCATTGAAAAGAAGGAATCCGTACTGGCAGCCAGGGAAGAGGAATTAGCAAAGCAGAAAGCAGAGATCGCGAAGCTGAACGAGCAGAGAGTACAGGAACTGGAACGAATCTCAGGATTAACCTCCGAACAGGCAAAAGATTACTTATTGAAAATTGTTGAAGATGAAGTAAAACATGAATCGGCCGTGATGATCAAGGATATGGAAAGCAGGGCCAAAGAGGAAGCAGACAAGAAAGCCAGGGAATATGTGGTAACCGCCATTCAGAGATGTGCGGCAGACCATGTGGCTGAAGCTACGATTTCCGTGGTACAGCTTCCGAATGACGAGATGAAGGGGAGAATTATCGGGCGTGAGGGAAGAAATATCAGAACCCTTGAAACGCTGACCGGTGTGGATCTGATTATAGACGATACACCTGAAGCAGTAATTTTATCTTCTTTTGACCCTATCAGAAGGGAAGTAGCAAGAATTGCGCTGGAGAAGCTGATTGTTGACGGACGTATCCATCCGGCAAGAATCGAAGAAATGGTGGAAAAGGCGCAGAAGGAAGTCGAAGTAATGATTAAAGAGGAAGGAGAAGCCGCGGTACTTGAAGTTGGGGTACACGGTGTTCATCCGGAACTCGTAAAGTTACTGGGCAAGTTAAAGTTCAGGACAAGTTATGGACAGAACGCTTTAAAGCATTCAATAGAGGTGGCTCAGCTGTCAGGGCTTCTGGCATCAGAGCTTGGTTTAGATGTGAGAATGGCCAAACGTGCCGGCCTGCTGCATGATATCGGCAAGGCAGTGGATCACGAGATGGAAGGTTCCCATATTCAGCTTGGCGTGGAACTTTGTAAAAAGTATAAGGAATCCGCTACGGTTATTAATGCGGTGGAGTCCCATCATGGTGATGTGGAGCCCACTACGCTGATTGCGTGCATTATTCAGGCTGCAGACACAATTTCCGCAGCAAGGCCGGGCGCGAGAAGAGAGACTCTGGAGACTTATACCAGCAGATTAACACAGTTAGAAGACATTGCAAACAATTTCAAAGGTGTAGACAAATCTTTTGCTATTCAGGCAGGTAGAGAGATTCGGGTAATGGTAGTTCCTGAACAGGTGTCAGATGCGGACATGATTCTGATGGCACGCGATATTTCCAAGGCGATTGAAGCCGAACTGGAATATCCGGGACAGATTAAAGTGAATGTTATCAGGGAGAGCCGTGTTTCTGATTATGCAAAATAGCGATTGCAAAAGCCTTGCAGGGTTTTCCCTGCAGGGCTTTTAAAAGTTTAAGATGGGAGAAATATTATGGCTGACGAATTCAAACGGTTGGACAGGGAACTGGTTTATAAGGGTTCCATTATTGATTTTTATAAGGATACGGTGCAGGTGCCCAATGGAAATATTGTAAAATGGGATTTTATCAAGCACCAGGGTGCGGCGGCAGTGGTGCCGGTTACCGCGGATGGAAAGCTGCTTATGGTAAGGCAGTACCGGAATGCATTGGACAGGTATACGCTGGAAATCCCGGCCGGAGGGCTGAACGGGCCGGAAGAGCCGACGATGGAGGCCGCTGCCAGGGAATTGGAGGAGGAAACGGGCTGCCATGCCGGAAAAATGGAGTGGCTGATTACCATAAGGACCACCGTGGCTTTCTGCAATGAAAAAATTGACATTTATGTGGCTACGGATTTGACACCGGGAAGCCAGCATCTGGATGAGGATGAATACATTAATGTGGAAGCTTACACAGTTGATGAACTCTGTGAGAAAATCCTGTCAGGGGAAATAGAAGATTCCAAGACGATTTCCGCGATTATGAGCTACAGGGCGAAATATTTATGTAAATAAGAGCGAAAGTATTTTATCCCCGCGGCCTGGCCGGAGTATGAACCGGCAGGGTTAACCCCTTTGCATGCATGTGTGCGTTGACCGACGCATATATTAAAAAAAGCAGGCAAAGGGGTTTTTATATGGAAAAAGGTAGTTTGGCAGATGCAAAACTTAACGGGCGCATTCTTGTGCTCTTTACAGCCGGTTTTCTGGCAGGACTTGCTCTTATTTACATAGGGCAGGAAAGCCTGGTGGTAAATGCGGATTTCCTGGACAGCTTCAGTGTGGGAAGAATGGGGGTATTGGATATCGACAGCTCCATGCTTTTCTTTTACAGCATCAAGCAGAGGCTGGCGCCTGCGGTGCTTCTTGCGGTGCTGGCTGTGGCGGGTATTGGAGGTATGGCGGTAAGCCTGTATCTGGTCTGGACCGGATTTTGTGCAGGGACGATTCTGTCAGTGCTCTCTATCCGGTACGGCATCCGCGGGATTCTCCTTTTTTCAGGAGGAATTTTCCCGCAGGTCCTGCTTCTGGCGCCGGCCTATCTGTTCCTTTTCCGGTGGTGCCAGGGTTTTCAGGATAGGGTATACAATGGCCGTTACGGGAGCGGCGCAGGAGGAAAACGGGGAGCGCTTCGTTTAGGCACTTTGCTTGTAATCCTGGGAATGCTGCTGGCAGGCTGTCTGGTGGAGAGCTATATCAATCCGATGATATTACAAAAAGTATTTTTCTTTTTCTGAAAACAGGAACAATATCTGGTACAAACATAATTTCGATTACCGATATATTGTGCTTCAAGCAAATTGTTGTAAAAATCCCCGTAAAATCGGCAAAAATGCGCATTGCTTTTCTTCGAAAAACTGATTATAATGTGTTTTGAATCTTTTTTGGTTTACATAAACAACGAAGCAGGAAGGCATTGGAGCATGGAAAAAGAGATACGGGAGTTTGTTATTTATCTTCATGATGTGAAGAAGACGTCGGAGAACACGGAGCTTTCCTATAAAAGAGATCTGCAGAAGCTTCAGAGCTTTTTGAAGGAGCAGGGGATTGAGGAGCCGGGCCGGATAACGGAGACTTCCCTGAATTCCTATATTCTTTTTCTTGAGAAGAACCAGTTCGCACCGGCTACCGTATCCCGGCATATAGCGGCTGTAAAGGCTTTTTTTCATTTTATGGTCAAAAAGGGCATGGTTTCGGAGGATGTGTCTGAGAATCTGAAGGCTCCCAGGATTGAGAAGAAGATGCCGGAAATTCTGACAATGGGAGAAGTGGTCCGGCTTCTGGAGCAGCCGGGCAGGAATACGCCCAAGGAGATTCGGGACAGAGCCATGCTGGAGCTGCTGTATGCCACCGGTATCCGGGTTTCCGAGCTGATTTCTCTGCAGATAACTGATTTGAATCTCAGGCTGGGCTATATAATATGTCGGGATTCGTCGAAGGAACGTGCCATACCTTTTGGGAACCAGGCGAAGGAGGCGCTGCTTCTTTATCTGAAGGAAGCCCGGGATATCCTGATAAAAGGGACGCAAACGGAGACTCTTTTTGTTAACTGCTCCGGTAAGCCCATGAGCCGTCAGGGGTTCTGGAAGCTGATCAAATATTATGCCGCTAAGGCCGGGATAGAAGCGGACATAACGCCGCATACGCTCCGGCATTCTTTTGCGGCCCATCTGGTGGAAAAAGGGGCGGATCTGCACAGTGTGCAGGAAATGATGGGACATTCCGACATTTCTTCCACGCAGGTTTATGCCAACATAGGCGGTTCCCGCATCCGAAGCGTGTACCAGCAGGCGCATCCAAGAAAATGATCACAAGGGAATAAACATCGGGAAAATAAATACCTGGAAATAAACATTGAGAAAATAAACTATTAACGCGATACATCTTTTCTGCTGTATCGCGTTAAAAAAATGTTAAAAGTTGTAGGAGCGGGCAAATTTTTGCTATCCTGTTTTTCCCTGTTCATGCTATAATAAAAACAGATCATAACTGTAACGCTACCGGACAGTTATGGCAGTCCATTATTCTTTTATTGTGTAACCTCAAATCATGTTGGCGTCGGCGCCGATAACACAACAGAAAGGCAGCGTATATTTGAAGTTTTTTCGCACAAATCTCCAGGAAAAGTTAAAAGAAACAGGAAAAGCAGTGTTTCCTGTCATCGCAATTGTATTGATTTTATGTTTATCCATAGCCCCGGTTTCTCCGGGAATCCTCATGGCATTTCTCATAGGGGCGGCGTTGCTTACCGCGGGAATGGTACTGTTTACTATGGGCGTGGATATGGCTATGACGCCTATGGGGGAACGGGTGGGAACGTGCATGACACAGTCAAGAAAGCTGTGGGTTGCAGTGCCCATGAGTTTCATTCTGGGCTTCATCATCACGATATCCGAGCCGGATCTCCAGGTTCTGGCGGAACAGGTGCCATCCGTACCCAATCTGATTCTGATTCTGGCAGTGGCCTTTGGCGTGGGAATTTTTCTTGTGGTTGCCCTGCTGCGTATGCTGTTCAGCATGGCCCTTCCTCCGTTGCTTCTTTTTTTCTATGGAATCGTATTTTTACTCACTTTTTTTGTACCGAAGGATTTTCTGTCCGTGGCCTTTGATTCCGGCGGCGTTACCACCGGGCCTATGACGGTGCCTTTTATTATGGCAATGGGTATCGGTATTTCCGCCGTAAGAAATGACCGTCACGCTTCGGATGACAGCTTTGGGCTGGTTGCCCTGTGTTCCATCGGGCCGATTCTGGCGGTGCTCTTGCTGGGAATGATTTACCGCCCGGGAAGCGGGGATTATGTGCCTGTGGAGATACCGGAAATAGCGGATACGGTAGAGCTGTGGAAAGTTTTTCAGGCAGGCTTTCCGTCTTATTTGAAGGAGATGGCTGTTTCCCTTCTGCCGATTGTGGTTTTCTTTTTCCTTTTCCAGATGATTTTCAGGCTGGTTCCCGGAAAAAGCCTGGTTAAAATAAGCGTGGGGCTCATCTATACCTATGTGGGTCTTGTGCTGTTTCTTACGGGTGTGAATGTGGGCTTTATGCCTGCGGGAAATTATCTGGGCAGAGTGATTGCCGGACTTCCATACCGCTGGATTATTGTGCCTATCGGTATGCTGATTGGGTATTTTATTGTACTGGCAGAGCCTGCCGTATTTGTGCTGACCAAGCAGGTGGAGGAGATAACGGACGGAGCCATTTCGGCAAAGGCCATGAGCATGAGCCTTTCCATCGGTGTTTCCGTGTCTCTGGGGCTTGCCATGATACGGGTGCTGACCGGTATTTCGATTCTGTGGTTCCTTGTTCCGGGATATTTTATAGCGCTGGGCCTGTCCTTTTTCGTACCGAAAATATTTACGGCCATCGCTTTTGACTCCGGCGGAGTCGCCTCCGGGCCTATGACCGCCACCTTTCTGCTTCCCTTTGCCATGGGAGCCTGTTCGGCGGTAGGAGGAGATATTATTGCGGATGCGTTCGGCGTGGTCGCCATGGTTGCCATGACGCCGCTGATTACCATACAGATACTGGGCCTTGTTTTCCGGCTGCGCGCGGGCAAAGCGGAGATCGGGCAGGCAGGGATTGCCGCCGTTGCCGCAGATGCTGCTGGATGGGGTGATTATGACATTATTGACCTGTAGGAGAAACGTATATGAGTAAAGTATATTTAATGGTTACGATTACAGGGCGGGGCCAGGGCGAGCAGTTCGCCGCGCTGAATCGGACGGAGAACCTTCCTGTTATGATGGTGGCTCTGGGTAAGGGGACGGCCGGTAATGAAATACTGGACTGCCTCGGACTGGAGGGAAGTGAAAAAATAGTGCTTTTTTCCATGGTGACAGGAGATGTGTGGAAGCGGGTAAAGAGAGGGATGGAGCACAAGCTGGGCATAGATGTTCCGGGAATGGGAATTTCCTTTCTCGTTCCCGTGAGCAGCATCGGAGGGAAAAAGGCGCTCCAGCTTATGCTGGCAGGACAGGAATTTGAAAAAGAGGAGGAGACATCATTGAAGGATACGGAATATGAACTGATTGTGGTGGTTTCCGATTTCGGGTATACGAATCTGGTGACAGATGCCGCCAGGGAAGCGGGGGCAGGCGGCGGAACCGTCATTCATGCCAAGGGAACCGGAATGGAGAGGGCGGAGAAGTTTCTCGGCGTTTCCCTGGCATCGGAAAAGGAAATGACGTTCATTGTAACCAGGACTGAAAAGAAAAAGGAAATCATGAAGGCCATTATGGAAAAAGCAGGGCTGGAAAGTAAGGCAAAATCAATCCTGTTTTCCCTGCCGGTGGTGGATACGGCAGGACTGAGAATTTCCGAAGACTGGGAAGGATAAAAAGATGAATCCAATGGAAATATGTGTTAAAATGGAAACAGAAAGTCATTATTTTCTTTATTCCCGCGAGCAACGAGCCAAGTAGCCATGCTTGCATGGATATTTGGCGACTGCCGCGAGGGTCAAATACCCCGCTGCTCTGCAGTGCTGCAAGTTTGTCCCGTTGCTTGCAGCGGGGTATTTGATTGCGGCAAAGCTGCTGATTGCGCCGGGTTTTAAAGCGAAGGAGCAGGAGAAGGAGGAAAAGCATGAATAGAAAAGTACTGGCGGCCATTTTCTCTGCAGCGGTCCTGGTCGTTATTGTGATGACGATTATCCTGTATCATTTAAGCGGTTTTTCTTCCTTTGTGAGCATGGGCTGCACGGCGGAAGGGTATGAGCAGAAAGACGGGACAGGATATCTTACCATCGGGCTGGAGGGCAGCCCGGCCAGGGACAGCGCAGTAATCAGGGTATCTCAGGAAGCGCTGCAGAAAGAACTGTCAGAAGGGGAACTGTCAGATATCATCGGTGTAAATATGGTTCTGGAAATCCCCGCCCATGTGGCAAGGAAAAATAATATTGACAGGAATACCGATGTATTCGGCCTGCTGTATGCGTCGGATGCTTATGATAAGTACCTGACCATAACTGCCGTATTCAGACGCTGAAATCCCGGAGAGACTGCCGTTTCTCCGGGATTTCCTGTTTTTTATTTCCTGTTTTTTGCTTCTATTCTATTCGTATTCGGCAATATCATAAATCAGTCTTTCGGAGTCCTCCCAGGACAGGCAGGGATCAGTGATGGATTTGCCATATACCCCGCCGCCGACCTTCTGGCAGCCTTCCTCGATGTAGCTTTCCACCATAACGCCTTTTACAAGAGAATGGATGTCTTTGTTCAGCTTGCGGCTGTGCATAACCTCTTTGACGATACGTATCTGCTGTTCATGCTTTTTGTCGGAATTGCTGTGGTTGGCATCAATGATGCAGGCAGGATTCTTCAGATCCCGTTCATTATAGAGGGTGAGAAGCGTATTCAGATCCTCATAATGGTAGTTGGGAATATTACGGCCGTGCTTGTTGGTGGCGCCACGGAGTACGGTATGCGCAAGCTCATTGCCTGTGGTGTTGACCTCCCAGCCCCGGTAGATGAAGGAATGGGGATGCTGCGCCGCATATACGGAATTGAGCATCACGGAGAAATCGCCGCTGGTAGGGTTTTTCATACCTGCGGGGACGTCAAAGCCGCTGACGGTAAGGCGGTGCTGCTGATCCTCCACGGAGCGCGCGCCGATAGCCACATAAGAGAGAATATCGGAAAGATAACGCCAGTTTTCAGGATAAAGCATTTCATCTGCAGCGGTAAGGCCGGATTCATCGATGGCGCGAATGTGCATTTTCCGCATGGCGATGAGTCCCTGCAGGAAGTCGGGCTTTTTCTCCGGATCAGGCTGGTGCACGATTCCCTTATAGCCTTCGCCGGTGGTGCGGGGTTTGTTGGTGTAAATCCGGGGAATCAGGATTAGCTTGTCCTTTACCTTTTCATTTACTTTTGCAAGTCTTGCTATGTAATCACAGACAGCGTCTTCATTGTCTGCGGAGCAGGGGCCGATAATCACAAGAAATTTATTGCTTTTTCCGGTAATGACATCCCTTATTTCCTGATCCCGTTCTTCCTTCAGCCTGACCAGCCTTTCCGGCATGGGATATTCTTTCCTGATTTCATCAGGGGTGGGTAATTTCCTTATAAATTCAAAACTCATGATACATAATCTCCTCTGTAAAAATAAAACCGTCCGCCGGCAGTTATTGCTCCGCCGTCAGAACGATATTGCTGCCGGAAATGAAAACGCGTCGTCCGGATAAACGAAAACCATCCGGCCTTCGGGCAGCCTCCTTCACGGACAGGCAGTCTCCGCCGCAGGCGGTATCGGATGCAACTGTCCGCGTACATTATAATATAGAAAAACGTAATGTGCAAGTTTTCCGGGGAAGCTTTCAGGCAGGTCTGCGCAGACGTGTTACTGTTCACACCCCGTTTGGGCTCCTGCCATCGCTGCCCTGTGGCCACGCCTCTGTGTCCGCCAGCCGGCATCGGTCTGTTCAGCCCGGCAGCAGATATTTGCGCAGAGGGATCAGGCAGCAGAGCGTGGTGTAAAGCTGGCTTAGCAGCATACCGGCCAGATATCCCCTGATTCCATAGACCGGTATGGCCTGGAAGACAAAAAGCAGACGCAGCAGAATGCTGGTCAGGTTGAGGAAAAAGGAATAGCCGGTTTTGCCAAGGCCGTGGAGAATGCTGGTCAGGGTGGTGTTCAGGTACAGAAAAGGGCACATAAAGCTGAGGATCATAATAAAATGGCCGGCCATTTCACTGTTGTACAGCATCCTTCCCACCGTGGGGCCGAACGTCAGAAAGCACACAAGGCAGATACAGCCCAGCAGAAGGCAGTATCCAAGGCATTTGCGGACGGCTTTGCGGATGACCTTCTGGTTATTTGTGGCATCGGCCTCGGATATGGCGGGCATGAGCAGTACGGAAACAGAGTTGGTCAGTGTGCCCGGGAAAAAAATAAGCGGCAGGGCCATTCCCGTCAATACGCCGTAAACACTCAGGGAATCACTGACCGAATGGCCGTAAACCTGCAGCTTTGCCGGAATACAGGCGGCTTCAATGGCCTGGAGGACATTCAGGCACAGCCGGTTGGCGCTTAATGGCGCAGCAAAACCAAGAATCTGACGGCTCAGCCTGCCATAAGCCTGAACGAGCCGGGCCGGGCCGGAGCCTGTGGCTTTCCGGTGCAGCGTGCCGGAGGGCGGCCTTCCGCCGGGGTATGCTTTTTTTACAAAATGAAGGTATGCTGCGGGAAGGGCAAGAAGCATGGAGGAAAGCTCTCCAATGGCGAGACCGGCTGCGGCAACCGCGATGGTAGGCTCCTTTCCCTCCTTTATGCACATGGAAGCGATAAGGAAGACGCTTCCCACCCGGAAGAGCTGTTCGGTAAGCTGGGTTGCCGCAGGGACGCCGGTTTTCCTGACACCGTAAAAATAGCCGTTGATGCAGGAATGGACGGAGGCAAACGGGAAAGACAGCGCTGCAATACGCAGAAGCGGCGCGCATCTGGGTTCAAACAGCAGATAAGAAGCAATAAAATCTGAAAAATTATAAACGCCAATGAGGCAGCAGGTGGATAAAGTGAGCGAGAATGTAAATCCTACTAGCAAAATGCGCAAAGATGCTTTATAATCATGGGTAGCTGTTTCACCTGCCACGAACTTGGAAATGGCGTTCTGCAGCCCGGCCGCGGACAGGGAAAAAACGAGAGCCATGACCGGCCCGATCAGCTGATAAATCCCCATATTTTCTTCGCCGAACAGCCGGGAAAGAAAGATGCGGTAAAAGAAACCGATGAGACGGCTGGCAAGGCCTGTGACTGTAAGAATGATCGTTCCGGTGATCAGGGTGTTTTTCTTAATGCGCATACTGCTCCAATCTTTGCGCGGACAGTGACTGTAAACAGTGACCGCAATGGCTCTTTTGGTAAATATATGCAGAGGAGCCTGTTGACAGAACGCAGAGGCAGTGTTATATTAACCATAGAAAACGAAGCGGTTTAGTAGGAATTGATATTCCCCCAAAACCGTCTCCATATAGAAAAAGCATGCATTTCATGCAGACAGGAGAGTAGAATAATGAATAAACTGATTTATCTGGATAATGCGGCAACCACGAAAACCGCGCCTGAGGTGGTACAGGCCATGCTTCCCTGGTTCACGGAGAACTACGGGAACCCCAGCAGCATTTATTCCCTGGGCACGGAGAGCAAGAAGGCCGTGAGCGAGGCGAAGGATATCATAGCCGGTTCCCTGGGCGCTGCCAGCAATGAGATTTATTTCACAGCCGGAGGCTCTGAAGCGGACAACTGGGCGCTGAAAGCTGCTGCGGAGGCCTATGCATCCAAAGGAAAGCATATCATCACCTCGAAAATAGAGCATCACGCCATTCTCCATACCTGTGAATATCTGGAGAAGAAGGGCTGTGAAATTACTTATGTAAATGTGGACGAAAATGGTATAGTAAAGCTGGACGAGCTGGAAAAAGCCATCCGGCCGGACACTATCCTGATTTCCATCATGTTTGCCAATAATGAAATCGGCACAGTCCAGCCCATTAAGGAAATCGGTGAAATCGCGTCCAGACACAATGTCCTGTTCCATACGGACGCAGTACAGGCTTATGGCCAGCTGTCGATCAATGTGGATGAATGCCATATCGATATGCTCAGCGCCAGCGGGCACAAGCTGAACGGACCGAAGGGAATCGGCTTCCTTTATATCAGGAAAGGAATCAAGATCCGTTCCTTTATCCACGGCGGGCAGCAGGAGCGTGGCAGAAGGGCCGGCACGGAGAACGTTCCGGGCATTGTAGGCATGGGTGCCGCTGCCAAACGGGCATTTTCCATTCTGGAAGAGAAAAGGGCAAAGGAAACCGAACTGAGAGACTATCTGATAGAGCAGATTGAAAAGGAAATCCCTTACTGCCGCCTGAACGGAGATCGTAACAGAAGGCTTCCAAACAACGTGAATTTCAGCTTCCGTTTTGTGGAAGGGGAATCCCTTCTTATCATGCTTGATATGAAAGGCATCTGCGCTTCCAGCGGTTCTGCCTGTACCTCGGGCTCTCTGGATCCCTCCCATGTCCTTCTTGCCATCGGCCTTCCTCATGAAATCGCGCATGGTTCCCTGCGTCTGACATTGAATGAAGAAAATACGAAGGAAGAAATGGACACAACGGTGGCCGCAATTAAGGAAATCGTAACCAAACTCAGAAATATGTCTCCTCTGTACGAGGATTTTGTAAAAAAACAGAAATAAGGAAATCAATCAGGAAACGGAAAGGATAACGATATGTACAGCGAAAAAGTAATGGATCATTTTGAACATCCCCGTAATGTGGGGGAAATAGAGAACGCAAGCGGCGTTGGCACCGTAGGAAACGCCAAATGCGGCGACATCATGAGAATTTATCTGGATATTGACGAGGAAGGCATTATCCGCGACGTTAAATTCAAAACCTTTGGTTGCGGCGCGGCTGTTGCCACCAGCAGCATGGCAACCGAGCTGGTAAAGGGCAAGAGCATCCAGGAAGCCATGGAAGTGACCAATAAGGCGGTTATGGAGGCGCTGGACGGCCTTCCGCCCGTAAAGGTACACTGCTCCCTGCTCGCAGAGGAGGCCATCCATGCGGCGCTCTGGGATTATGCCCAGAAGCACGGCATTACCATTGAAGGACTGGAAAAACCCAAGTCCGATATTCACGAAGGAGAAGAAGAAGCAGAGGAAGAATACTAAAATATGAGCAAAAAAGTAGTTGTGGGCATGTCCGGAGGCGTGGATTCCTCCGTGGCTGCCCTTTTGCTGAAAGAACAGGGTTATGAGGTCATCGGCGTCACCATGCAGATCTGGCAGGATGAGGCGGAGGAAACCAGGGAAGAAAACGGAGGCTGCTGTGGCCTGAGCGCTGTGGACGATGCCAGGAGGGTTGCCGAAAAGCTGGATATTCCTTACTATGTTATGAATTTCAAGAAGGAATTCAGAAAATATGTGATGGATTATTTTACGGCGGAATACCTGAAGGGCAGAACCCCCAACCCATGCATTGCCTGCAACAGGTATGTGAAATGGGAATCCCTGCTCACCAAAAGCCTGGGACTGGGAGCCGATTATATCGCAACCGGCCACTATGCCCGCATTGAACAGCTTCCCAACAAAAGATACGCTATACGCAATTCCGTTACGGCGGCAAAGGATCAGACTTACGCCCTTTACAACCTGACCCAGAAGCAGCTTGCCCATACCCTGATGCCTGTAGGCGCCTACCCTAAGGATGAGATCCGCAGGATAGCCCGGGAAGCGGGGCTGCCGGTAGCGCACAAAAAAGACAGCCAGGAAATCTGTTTTATACCGGATCACGATTATGCCGCTTTTATCGAAAGGGAATGCACAGACTCTGTCCCCGGCCCCGGCAATTTCGTATCCGTTACCGGAGAAATCCTTGGGAAACATAAAGGCATCACCCACTATACCGTAGGCCAGAGAAAGGGCCTGAACCTTTCCATGGGACATCCGGTCTTTGTCACGCGGATCAACCCGGAAACCAATGAAGTTATCATCGGAGAAAATGAAGATGTCTTTTCACGCACACTCACCTGCAGCGGCCTGAATTTCATGTCCGTCCCGGATCTGGAGCAGCCCATGCGTGTGAAAGCCAAAATACGCTATGGCCACAGCGGCACCTTCTGCCTCATAGAAAAGACAGGAGAGGACCGAATCAAATGCACCTTTGAAGAGCCGGTCCGCGCCGTAACCCCGGGCCAGGCCGTTGTTTTCTATGACGGCGAATATGTACTGGGCGGCGGAACCATAGAGTAAAAAGAAAGACGGCTTGATGCTGCAGACCCGGAAGTAGGGAAGGACAGCGCCTGCGCTGATGCGTTTATCCTGGCGCTGTCCGTTCAAGCCGCAGCCTGCGGAAAAAATAGAGAGACAAAACGGCATAGTCGTGCAGACTATGCCGTTTTGCCGTTGATAGTTCTGTCAGGTTTTGTGCTGCGAATACACTATATCCATGGATCCGGAATTGTAGTAGAATGATAAAAAGGCCGAAGAAGCGTTCATTTTAACTTAGTACACGCTGTGGCATAGAAAAGGAAGGAGAACCTTTGTGGATAACAAATTTATGTTAACTAATGAACAAAGAAGGTATCTGGGGCTGGAACCTGTGGAAGCGCATTGGGAAGTGATGGATATCAAAGGCACCCTATATTATTTTGACGGGAATATTATTAAAAAGGAAATTATAACTTCATACTGCCGGGAGGAAAATTTCAGATACAGGGAAAGTGAACTCTATGTAGAGACTGCAGAAAACAAAAAGCTGGTCCTGCCCAAAACTGCAAAAGGAAAGCCTAAGAAATTGAATTTTACCGCCACACAGTCCTTCAGGCCTGTTAATGTATATTTTGCATGCGAAGGAAGCTGTATAACGATAGCAAATTATACGACACAAAAGACCTTCTATTTTGAAGATATCAAAAACGATGTCACTGCCCCGGTTTTGGAAAACTGGCTGAAAAACTGGATAGAGGAAACTACACAAGATGACCTTGAGGATTTGGAACGCTTTAAATACGAGAAAAGAGTACATCAGAAATATAAAGAGGGCGATATTTTCACCTTCAAAATCGGAAGAAGACAGTATGGCTTCGGGAAAATCTTAATCGATGTCGCAAAACGCAGGAGAACAGAAGAATTTAAGCAAAATAAGAATTATGGCCTGGCTAATCTGATGGGCCCGGCGCTTATTGTAAAGGTGTACCATAAAATCAGCGATAATATCAATGCAGATATCGATGAATTGGAACGGGGACTTTCCCTGCCGCCCCAGGCCGTCATGGACAACCGAATTTATTATGGCGAGTATAAAATCATCGGAAACAGAAAGGTAACAAACCGGGATCTGGATGATGCGCCAATCTCAACCAGCAAAAGCATAAACTACCAGGACAGAGACATCGCATACCTTCAATACGGCCTGATATACAGGGAACTGTCCCTTTTTGAATTTGAAGCGTACGATGATGAGGATTGGTGCCACAAAGACTACAGGAATGAAGGCATTGGTTTTTCTCTGGATTTGGATGCACTGCAGGAATGCATCAATGCACATTCCAACGAACCCTATTACCGCAGCAATGCCCGGAGAAAGCTGAACCATCCGGCGAATAAAAGGGATAAAAATGCAGCTTTTAAAGCCTTCGGACTGGACGGAAGCCTGGATTATGAAGGAAATTTGAAGAAATGTTTTAAGCGAATGTAGCAAACTTCACTGTCCCGGCAGCAGACGCCCTGCCCGATAGGGCGGTTTTGGCCGGAAATGGGATGCTACAGGCACTTCTTTCCCTTTACCGCATAAACATAAGAAAAAGGCCATAAAGGAAAACAGAAAATTGGATATGGATTTTAATTCGTACAGAATGAGACAGAGACCTGTCTACATGGTATTTGAAGGCGTTGTCACCCACCTGGAAATTGCACCGGGAATGATGGGACGATATGACGGATGCACCCAGATGGTGACCGTAGAAAATGAAGCGGGAAATACCGTAAATTTTTTAATGAACGCCTCCACCTTCGTGGTAGACTATACCACCCTTTATGAAAGCATGCCCGTTACCGTTTTCTACAGCGGCGACACAGCGGTCCCTGCGATTTATCCGCCCCAATATGAAGCGGCGGTCATCGCGCCCCGCCAGGAAGGCCAGAATGTCTTCGTGGGATACTTCAACAACCTCCTCATGAGCAGCGACCAGAGCCTCAAGCTCAACCTGGCTCCCACCACCCAGGTAGTTACCTCAAATAACCAGACCTTCATGGGAAACCCGGGAAACCATACCCTGGCCGTACAATACAGCCAGACCACCAGAAGCATACCCGCACAGACAACACCGGAACGGGTCATCGTCCTCTGCGGCATGTAACCGCCTCTTCCGGGAAATTACCACTGTCTGTCCGGCTCCAAAGGAAGCCTCCCCGAAAAAAGTTCCCCGGAGAAAACTCCCCGGAAAAGACCAACTGAGGAGCCCTCCTGCAAAACCGTATAAGGAGCCGGAAAAAGACAGCCTACAGCTTTATAAAAGAAGCAGTACGCTTATCAAACACCGTATAATAAGAAAAACCACAGTCCCTGAGAAACTCCTCAGCCCTCTTGAACTCCCTGCAAATATCCGCAGGCCTGTGAGCATCCGACCCGACCGTCACAATTTCCCCGCCCAGATCATGATAACGCTTCAGCACCTCCCGGCACGGATGAAGCTCCTTCAGCCCATAACCGATCCCCCCGGTATTGACTTCCACGCCAATCCCATTCTCCAACAGCAGCTCCAGCATCCTCTCAAACAAATCCCGATACTTTTCATATGTATAAAACTTATCCTGATCCGGACCATACCGCACCACATAATCCAGATGCCCATAAATATCAAAATCATGAAACACCTCAAGATTGTCAATTATGGATTCGAAGTACTCCCTGTAAGCCTCCTCCTCACTTCTCCCCGCAAAGAACCCCGCATCATACGGATCCTTCCCATTACACAAATGCGAAGACCCGATAATAAAATCAAAAGGAAAAGAATTCACATATCCCTCCTGCACCTCGGCCAGATAAGCCTGCAGCCCCAGCTCCACCCCAAAGCAAAGCTTAATCCTGTCCCCATAAACCGCCCTGCACCGCAGCAGCTCATACAGATAAGCATCCGTATTCACCTCAAAAAATCCCTTCGGAATCCCCTCCGAAACCGGAAAATCAAAATCCATATGCTCCGTAAAACACATTTGCCCAAGCCCCAACGCAATCCCTCTCTCAACCATCTCCCCCATAGGAGCCTTAGAATCCCCCGAAAAAGAAGAATGCAAATGAAAATCCGCCCGAATAGCCATACAAAAACCGCCTTTCTTATCATCATTAAACAATCCACTATTATATATAAAAAGTGAAATCCTTCTAAAAAGTATATCCTATCCCCAAAAAAAACGCAAAGAAAATTACCCCCCTCAAACTATTCCCAAACCACCCCTTTCCTTTTATTTTTACGATAGCCCCGGGGGGCGTACTCCCTTCAATTATAAACTTTTTGTAAAATAATGGGCGATTTCCAATAATTTTTTAATTACGTCTTGATATTTTTATGCAGATTAGGTAAAATGATTGTGCTGATAAAATTTTGTCAAGCTTTTGGGACAGGCCCGGATGCCAATCCGCAATGTCCAAGGTGAGGACTTACGCTGGACGTGGGTCCATTTGCTGTGCTTGATAAAAGAATATAAAAAAACATTTTTAGGAGGAATTAAAAATGGCAGTAAAAGTAGCAATTAATGGTTTTGGCCGTATTGGACGTCTTGCTTTCAGACAGATGTTCGGAGCAGAAGGATTTGAAATCGTAGCAATCAATGATTTAACATCTCCCGAAATGCTGGCTCACTTACTGAAATATGATTCAACACAGGGCAGATACGCTCTGGCAGACAAGGTATCTTTCAGCGAAGATTCCATCACTGTTGATGGAAAAGAAATCAAGATTTATGCAAAAGCTAACGCTGCAGAGCTTCCTTGGGGAGAAATCGGAGTAGACGTAGTTCTGGAATGTACCGGATTCTACACCTCCAAAGCAAAAGCACAGGCTCATATCGATGCCGGCGCTAAGCACGTTATCATTTCCGCACCTGCCGGAAGCGATCTTCCTACCATCGTTTACAATGTAAACCATGAAACCCTGAGCAAAGATGATCACATCATCTCCGCTGCTTCCTGTACAACAAACTGCCTGGCTCCCATGGCTAAAGCTCTTAACGACGCTTTCCCGATCCAGAGCGGTATTATGTGCACAATCCACGCTTACACAGGCGATCAGATGACTCTGGATGGTCCTCAGAGAAAGGGCGACAAGAGAAGAAGCCGTGCAGCAGCAGTGAATATCGTTCCCAACAGCACAGGTGCTGCTAAGGCTATCGGCCTGGTAATCCCTGAACTGAACGGCAAGCTGATCGGTTCCGCTCAGCGTGTTCCTACCCCTACAGGATCTACCACAATCCTGACAGCAGTAGTTAAAGGACAGCCTACAAAAGAAGCTATCAACGAAGCTATGAAGGCTGCTGCAAATGAATCCTTCGGCTACAACACAGACGAAATCGTATCCAGCGATATCATCGGTATGAGATATGGTTCCCTGTTTGATGCTACTCAGACCATGGTTCTTCCTATTGACGAGAATACATCTGAAGTACAGGTTGTTTCCTGGTACGACAATGAGAATTCTTACACAAGCCAGATGGTTCGTACAATCAAACACTTTGGCAAGCTGCTGGAAGCATAATTTAATCCAGCTGGTGTAAAGGCATAGGCTCATAAAGGGTCCGGTCTGATGAGGGCCGGATCCTTCTTTCATTTTTAAGGAGGTTTTTACCATGTCATTGAATAAGAAATCCGTTGATGATATCAACGTAAAAGGAAAACGCGTCCTTTGCAGATGCGACTTCAACGTACCGCTGAAGGAAGGCAAAATCACAGATGAAAACCGTCTGGTTGCAGCGCTTCCTACTATCAAAAAGCTGATCGCAGACGGAGGAAAGGTTATCCTTTGCTCCCATCTTGGAAAGCCTAAGGGAGAACCCAAGCCGGAGCTGTCTCTGGCACCTGTTGCAGCACGTCTTTCCGAGCTGCTTGGCCAGGAAGTAAAATTTGCAGCAGATCCCGAAGTGGTTGGACCTAATGCAAAAGCAGCAGTAGAAGCTATGAAGGACGGAGACGTTATCCTTCTTGAGAATACCCGTTACAGAGCAGAAGAAACCAAGAACGGCGAAGCTTTCTCCAAAGAGCTGGCTTCCCTGTGCGACGTTTTTGTAAACGACGCTTTCGGTACCGCTCACAGAGCACACTGCTCCAACGTTGGTGTGGCACAGCTGGTTGATACCGCAGTTGTTGGTTATCTGATGCAGAAGGAAATCGACTTCCTTGGAAATGCCGTAGAGAATCCCGTAAGACCTTTCGTTGCTATTCTTGGCGGCGCAAAGGTTGCAGATAAGCTGAATGTTATCTCCAATCTGCTTGAAAAATGCGATACCCTGATCATTGGCGGCGGTATGGCATTTACCTTCCTGAAAGCAAAAGGATATGAAATCGGCGCATCCTTAGTGGATGATGAAAAAGTTGAATACTGCAAGGAAATGATGGAAAAGGCTGAGAAGCTTGGCAAGAAGCTGCTTCTTCCCGAAGATGCTGTTGTTGCAAAGTCCTTCCCCAGCCCGATCGATGCAGAAATCGAAGTTGAGGTTTATGCTGCAGATGCAATCCCTGCCGACATGATGGGACTGGATATCGGACCCAAGACGGCAGAGGCTTATGCAGACGCTGTTAAATCCGCCAAGACCGTTGTTTGGAACGGACCTATGGGCGTATTTGAGAACCCTGTTCTTGCAAAAGGAACCATTGCAGTTGCAAAGGCTCTGGCTGAAACTGATGCAACCACCATCATCGGCGGCGGCGATTCCGCAGCGGCTGTTAACCAGCTTGGCTTTGGTGACAAGATGAGCCACATCTCCACCGGCGGCGGCGCTTCCCTGGAATTCCTGGAAGGCAAAGAGCTTCCCGGAGTTGCAGCAGCAAATGACAAATAATATTATTTAACGCGGGGAGACAGCCTGCGAGCTGCCTCCCGCAAACGATAAAATTCACTTTTATATTAAGGAGACCATAATCATGGCAAGAAAGAAAATCATCGCCGGAAACTGGAAGATGAACATGACTCCCAGCCAGGCTGTTGAATTAATCAATACCTTAAAGCCTCTTGTAGCAACAGAAGATGCTGACGTAGTATTCTGTGTGCCTGCAATTGATATCATCCCCGCTATTGAAGCTGCTAAGGGAAGCAACATCGAAATCGGTGCTGAAAATATGTATTATGAGGAGAAAGGTGCTTACACCGGAGAAATCGCTCCTGATATGCTTACTGATGTTGGCGTTAAATACGTTATCATTGGACATTCTGAAAGAAGAGAGTATTTTGCAGAAACGAATGAGACCGTTAATAAGAAGGTTCTCAAAGCTTTTGAGCATGGCATTACTCCTATTATCTGCTGCGGCGAGTCCCTTACTCAGAGAGAGCAGGGAATTACTATCGACTGGATTCGTCAGCAGATTAAGATTGCATTCCTGGGCGTAACAGCGGAG
The DNA here is from genome assembly GCF_003435485.1 of Eisenbergiella massiliensis. Taxonomy (NCBI): domain Bacteria; kingdom Bacillati; phylum Bacillota; class Clostridia; order Lachnospirales; family Lachnospiraceae; genus Eisenbergiella; species Eisenbergiella massiliensis. The sequence goes on along the minus strand of NZ_QVLV01000015.1, from coordinate 74,287 downwards.
CAGGCTAAGACAGCCGTTATCGCTTACGAGCCTATCTGGGCAATCGGAACCGGCAAGACTGCAACCACAGAGCAGGCGCAGGAGGTTTGTGCTGCAATCCGTGTATGCATCGGTGAAATCTATGACGAAGCAACTGCAGAAGCTATCCGCATCCAGTACGGCGGATCTGTAAATGCAGCTACCGCTCCGGAACTGTTCGTTCAGCCTGATATTGACGGCGGCCTGGTAGGCGGCGCAGCTCTGAAGCCTGACTTCGGAAAGATCGTTAACTGGAAATAGTTTCAGTTATGGGAAAGTAAAGTATTAACCGGAAAGAACTCCATGGAATTCATTCCGGTATAAAAATCCGCATCTGCCTTTGAAAAAAGGGGATGCGGATTTTTTATACTGCGGGTAATGCTCCAAACGGAGGCGTGTATGTGCTTGTATGACTAAGTTCGTGACGACAGGATTCGACAAAACTTTGTGTCTATCGTAAATAGTTTTGCTGAGATTTGTTTTATTTTAACCTTTTATTACCAACAATATGACATATAGTGATATAATATTTTTAAATTTAAATGCGACAAATTGGAGTTATATTATTGGGAGGAATTTTCAATGGGTACTATTTTAGAACAAATTTTAAGTAGTTTAAATACTAAGATTGGGTTTGCAGGGTCTATTATAACTCTTTATGATCATTTTAAAAATCAAGATGACACCCATATTAAGGAAACGTTTGCCGCTATACGCAATAAATCAAAAGAGGCATATGATTCATATTGTGAATACCGTCAATATAGGAAAGATGAGATAGGCACGCCATTGGAAAAACATATCCTTGGGTATTGGGAGTCGTGTCTAAAACGTGATACTGTTCCAAGCGTTACCGATATGGTGTCTTTAAAAATTGCAAGTAAAGCAGAGGCAGAAATCATGTTAGCATATCTGTTGGAGGCTTGGATGGAAAATCCGGATTTTGTGGAATGGCTGCATGACATTCTGACACAGAATAAGTTGGATAAATTATCAGAGACACTAATTTCTTTGCAGAAAAATCTAGAGGGAGTTTCGGGTTTAGCAAATCAATTAAAGCAACAAAACATCAGTGATATAGCGTTTGTTATTTCTCCAAAGCGCATCGTAGATGCAAAAAATTCATGCACCGATTTAGATGTCAAACGTTACTATATGGTGGATAATAGATTTGTTACAATGTTTAAAGTAGTTAGTGCGGAGCATAATATTCCTCATATGGAGATTATCAAAAAAGTTGAAAATTTAGTTGAAGGCGGCCATCCTGTTATTATTGCTGGAAATGGCGGATTAGGAAAGACAAGTCTGATGATGCATGCAGCTGTGCAATGGACTTCCTCCGGAGGAGTAGCGGTCTGGTTATCTTTATCAAACAAGGACATAATTACAGAACAGAAAGCAGCAGCTTTTTTCAATCATCTTATAGCGTCGATACCTGTTGGGCAACGGATTTTATTATGTATTGAAAATCCTTATGAAGGTAAAGCTTCTTTTTCAAATTTACAAAAAACGTGGCCGAATAATGATAAGATACAGCTTATTATGGCCGAGAGAGCAAATAGGCTCACATTGCTTGCTGATCCTGATCAGGACTTTTTATTGTATTGGTTTGATGATGCACAAATGATTATTTTACAAGGTTTGGGACAATCTGAGCCAACACTTGCTTTGAAAGACTACATATCTTATCCATTTCCAGAAACACAGGAAAGAAGAAAAAAGATACTGGAAAAATGTACCCTGTTTCTTGTAGGGGAGGGAATTGTAGAAGAAAAGGACAGGCTAAGCAGTGTACAAACAGTATTGAGTAGATACAGCAAACCTACTGTTAGCTTGGTTGAGCTAATTTACCGAACTCTCTTTGAATTAAAGAAAAGAGCGTCAAAACCTGGAGATATTAAATTGGATTGGGAAGAATGGGAAAGTTTCATAGAGAGTGAATTTGGAAAAGGTGAAATATACACACAGAAAGAGTTATATGGGGTCATTGCTGCGTTAAAAATATTTAATACACCAATTACAATTACGCTTTTTTGTAAATATTTTGAATTAAAAGAGAGGAAGTTAAGAGGGCTCTTAAATGAAAGGTTGATGGCACGCCATATTGAGCCTGTCATTTTTCATAACGATACTTTACAACCCAAACATGATGTTATTGCAGAACTGTTTTTTTTGTTTCATAAGGAAACAGTTTCAATTAATTTTTTAATGCTGAATTTGTTACAATGTATGGATGAAAATGAGATTGAATTGCTCTTGATAAATATGGTAAATAAACGAGAATTCCAAAAAGGGAAAAAATATAATGTTGGTCAGATTAAATACAGAGATTATATGGATGAAATATACAATCGTATTACAAAGAATAATTTAAATCTTTCGAATACAGGAATGGCAAAATTGTGTTTAGGATATTTATGGTCCAGATTTCAGCAAAATACATTCAGAAATAATGTTTCGTTAAATAGCATTTTAAATAAAATTGCTCCAGAAATAGATGGTAGCCTGGATTTGGCAAAACTTTATACAGAATGGGGTATTTGGGCTCGGGATTTAGGCGATAATACACTTGCCGAAGAAAAATTTAGAACTGTTGTAGACAATTATCCAAAACAGTTACCAGCCCGAACGGAATTGGGAAAACTGCTCTCGAAACAAAAGGGACGTGAAAAAGAAGCGGAAGAAGTCCTCCGAGAGGCAATGCAAATTGAACCTAAACATATCCAATCTCGAACGGAATTGGGGAAACTGCTCTCGAAACAAAAGGGACGTGAAAAAGAAGCGGAAGAAGTCCTCCGAGAGGCAATAAAAATAGACTCCCAAAATATTATGTCTCGAACGGAATTGGGAAAACTGCTCTCGAAACAAAAGGGACGTGAAAAAGAAGCGGAAGAAGTCCTCCGAGAGGTCATAAAAATAGACTCCCCAAATATTATGTCTCGAACGGAATTGGGAAAACTGCTCTCGAAACAAAAGGGACGTGAAAAAGAAGCGGAAGAAGTCCTCCGAGAGGCAATTAAGATTGACCCCAAAAATCTTCATCCTCATACGGAATTGGGAAAACTGCTCTCGAAACAAAAGGGACGTGAAAAAGAAGCGGAAGAAGTCCTCCGAGAGGTCATAAAAATAGATTCCAAAAATATTATGTCTCGAACGGAATTGGGAAAACTGCTCTCGAAACAAAAGGGACGTGAAAAAGAAGCGGAAGAAGTCCTCCGAGAGGTCATAAAAATAGATTCCAAAAATATTATGTCTCGAACGGAATTGGGAAAACTGCTCTCGAAACAAAAGGGACGTGAAAAAGAAGCGGAAGAAGTCCTCCGAGAGGTCATAAAAATAGATTCCAAAAATATTATGTCTCGAACGGAATTGGGAAAACTGCTCTCGAAACAAAAGGGACGTGAAAAAGAAGCGGAAGAAGTCCTCCGAGAGGTCATAAAAATAGATTCCAAAAATATTATGTCTCGAACGGAATTGGGAAAACTGCTCTCGAAACAAAAGGGACGTGAAAAAGAAGCGGAAGAAGTCCTCCGAGAGGTCATAAAAATAGATTCCAAAAATATTATGTCTCGAACGGAATTGGGAAAACTGCTCTCGAAACAAAAGGGACGTGAAAAAGAAGCGGAAGAAGTCCTCCGAGAGGTCATAAAAATAGATTCCAAAAATATTATGTCTCGAACGGAATTGGGAAAACTGCTCTCGAAACAAAAGGGACGTGAAAAAGAAGCGGAAGAAGTCCTCCGAGAGGTCATAAAAATAGATTCCAAAAATATTATGTCTCGAACGGAATTGGGAAAACTGCTCTCGAAACAAAAGGGACGTGAAAAAGAAGCGGAAGAAGTCCTCCGAGAGGTCATAAAAATAGACTCCAAAAATTTGCATGCCCGTACAGTACTTGCAAAATTATATGAAAGCTGTAACAGGCAGATTGAGGCTGTGATACTATATAAAGAAGTCTGTAAATATAATCCCGGAAATCCTTTCGGAGAGAGAGGGCTTGAGAGGTTAAAGAAATATATTAATGCGTAATTATAATATTCTGTTGCTCTGTTATTAAGATAAATTACGCCAACGAATGTATTAAATTTTTTGTCGTGGCCTTGACATAAGGGTGGCGGAAGCCGTGGGCTTTGGCCTGGAAACTTAGCTTCACAGGATGAATGTGGCCGCTTTCCTGAAGGTTTTAGTAAAATGAGGGTAAAAACTGTCTTTTCACCGGTTAATGGAAGGGAAAGAACTGCTGCTGTACTCCCCTGTCAGATATAAATGTTAAAATAAATCAATAATATTGATTAAAATTATACCTTGTAGGATTTTTTAATCTGTGTTAGTATTTACAAAACTGAATATGAAACAAATGCTGAGAAGAGGAGTAGTAGCCAGAAGCTGGAAAACAGAGAACTGCCGGGCGGTGCGAGGCAGTCAGAAGCGGATTGTGAACTGACCTTGGAGCAGCTGACTGAAGGCCCGCAGGGGCTGTGTAGGTGCAGACGGAATACCCGCCGTAGAAAGAGGAAAGGCATGTTAGTGCCGTTGAGTGCATGGTGCGTAAGCAGCATGAAATAGAGTGGTACCGCGTAAAGGTGAATTTACGTCTCTATAAGAATGACCGGATTTTCGGGAAGTCATTTTTATAGAGACTTTTTTTGTCCCGTAAAGCAGATGGCCGGCGGTAAGGCGCACTTCTAGCAGGGCTTTTGATTAAAAGCATCCTGGAAAAAGCCTTCTGCAGGCGCAGCCGGAAATCCGGAACCGGTAAGGAGGAAAAGGAATGAAAGCAGCAGAAAAGTATGGCAGAGCTTATTTTATGCCGCCCGAGGTTACTTATGACTGGGTGAAAAAGGATACAATTGAAAAAGCGCCGATTTGGTGCAGTGTGGACCTCAGAGACGGGAACCAGGCGCTCATTGAGCCGATGGGACTGGAAGAAAAGCTGGAATTTTTCAGGATGCTGGTGGAAATCGGCTTTAAGGAAATCGAGGTGGGCTTTCCGGCGGCCTCTGATACGGAATATGCGTTTATCAGGGCGTTAATCGAAAGAGATATGATTCCGGAGGACGTGACGATTCAGGTGCTTACCCAGGCGAGGGAGCATATTATCAGAAAGACCTTTGAAGCTGTGAAGGGCGCGCCTCATGCCATCGTCCACCTTTATAATTCCACCTCTGTGGCACAGAGGGAGCAGGTGTTTGGAAAGAGCAGGGAAGAGGTGAAAAAGCTGGCGGTGGACGGCGCGAAGCTGCTTAAGACGCTGGCGGAAGAAACAGAAGGGAACTTTACCTTTGAATACAGCCCGGAGAGCTTTCCCGGGACAGAAGTGGATTATGCGGTGGAGGTATGCAATGCGGTGCTGGATGTGTGGAAGCCGGATAAGGAGCATAAGGCCGTTATCAACATACCTACCACGGTTCAGGTTGCCATGCCGCATGTATTTGCCTGTCAGGTGGAATATATCCATAAAAATCTGAAATACAGGGACGGGGTTGTGCTCAGCGTACATCCTCATAACGACAGGGGCTGCGGTATCAGCGACGCGGAATTCGGAATCCTGGCCGGCGCGGACAGAGTGGAGGGCACTTTATTCGGGAACGGGGAGCGGACCGGAAACGTGGATCTTGTTACGGTGGCCATGAATATGGTCTGCCATGGCGTGGAACCGGGGCTGGATTTTGGAAATATTATGAAAATCCGGGAGACCTATGAGCTTTTGACGGGAATGAAGGTGAATGAAAGAACGCCTTATGCCGGTGACCTGGTATTTACGGCATTTTCAGGCTCCCATCAGGACGCAATTTCCAAGGGCATGGCATGGCGGAAGGAAGGCAAGAGCGGCAGCCGGTGGACGGTGCCTTACCTGCCGATAGATCCCAGGGACGTGGGCAGGGAGTATGAATCCGATGTTATCCGGATTAACAGTCAGTCGGGTAAGGGAGGGATTGCTTTTATACTGAAGCAGAATTATGGGATTTCCCTTCCGGACGGCATGAAGGAAGAGGTGGGATATCTGGTCAAGGGCGTTTCCGACAGAAGGCACCAGGAGCTGGCACCGGCGGATATTTATCAGATTTTTGAAGAAAATTATATTTTGCCAAGAAGCATTTTTCATATCCCTGAATGCCATTTCCGGCAGGAGAACGGGATTACGGCGCAGGTGACCATTGAACAGGGAAAAGAAAAAAGAGTGATTGAAACTACCGGTAACGGGCGGCTGGATGCGGTCAGTAACGCCATTAAGATGTATTTTGGAATCAGCTATGAGCTGACGGTTTATGAGGAGCACGCGATTTCCAGGGGTTCCTCATCCAAGGCGGCGGCCTATGTGGGAATTACCTGCAAAGGGAAGGAGTACTGGGGCGTGGGAATCGATGAGGATATCATCAAAAGCTCCGTTGCGGCGCTGGTATCGGCGGGCAATAAGCTGGCGGAAAATGAAAATCTTCGGGAAGGCAGGGAGGAAAGAATCGTGGACATTATAAAATATATTAATGGGCATTATTCGGAGGTGACGCTGGAAAATCTGGCTGAGAATTTTAACCTCTCAAGGCCCTATATTTCAAAATATATCAAAAGCAGAACAGGCATGAATTTCCAGGATGTGGTCAGGGAAGCCAGGATGCGAAAGGCCAGGACCCTTTTAAAGGAGTCGGGCCAGACCGTGGAATCCATTGCCGCAGACGTAGGGTATGAAAGCGTGGAGCATTTTAACCGGCTTTTTAAAAAGTCTTACGGGATTACGCCTGTACAGTTCAGGATGCAGAAAGAGGAAAATATCTGCAACTGACCGGCAGTAAAGTGCAGAAACTGAGAAGAAACAAAAAACGTTACGGGTATTTAATAAACTGCCGGCAGAAGCCCAGGCCTGCAATAATAAGGGAGAGCCCCAGGCCGCTGTAAAAGACGGCGATGAAAACCTCAGGAACAAGCCCCGAGACGCGCAGGCCGATGCCGAAGGTCATCATGAAGGCCATGATGCAGTAGGCCTGCCTGTTGAAAAAGCGGTAAAAGGGCTGTAATTCTTCTTCATATCCGACAATCCGGCAGGTGTGCTTGCCAACCATTTTACGGAAAACAAAAAAGTGGAAGGAAAGAAGGACGGCCAGGCTTAACAGGCACATGGGCAGCGACCATTTTTCCGTGCGGACGGTAAGGCCGATGCGCAGAATATTAATTCCGGCGATCAGCCATACCGTGCCTGCAATAAGAAGCAGAGTTTTCTTTGATACTTTCATGGGGAACCTCCTTGTTGTGAACGATGTTCATATTGAGTGTAAATATATCCCGGCGGCGGATGGCGCAATGAGTGCAAATTCCGCTGCCGGTTTTTTAATACAGAATCCGCTGCAGGGTTTTGGTAAAAAAGCTGCAGTTATCAGCGCCGGAGCGCAACAGGGACATCAAATGATGGAAAACAAATTCCACAAACTGTTCCTTCGTATAATCCGCGTTCCAGATATCCGGGGAAACAGACGGATCTCTGTCAAGGGCGTCCCGGAGAAGGTTTCTGAGTACCTGGAAGCACTGTTCCTCCAGCCTGCGTCCTCTTTTTTTATCTTCCGGATCCATGGTTTCGAGCTGGGCAAGCCAGTCACGTTCAAAATCATTGAGATGGGCATTCATTATTTCATATAAGGAAGCTACAAAGTCGGTAAATCCGGCTGTTTTTGGTTCCATACCGGTAAGGGTGCGCAGAACATCCGTCCAGAAGCCTTCCACCACAGCAAAAATCAAATCCGTTTTTGTCGGGAAATAATTATACAGGACACCCACTGAAATGGAGCATTTTTTGGCTATGTTGCGGATGTTCACTTTATGGACGCCTTCCGTGCGTGAAATTTCCATGGCAGCGTCAATCAGCTCCTGCCTGGAAGTGACATTTTTATTCATGCTTATACCTCTTTTATATCGCAGACATGGCTGCGATGTTGCATCAATCGTTAGTTTGAAAGGAAAATTCGCAACTGAACAATGTTCATTATATGCGCAGGGCCACTTTCTGTCAAGCATATTTCGTGTGTAAATAGCTACTGTACCATGCATTTTTTATAAGCTGTGTGCACTGGATCTTGACCTGGAGCAGGGACAAGGTGTTATGATAGACTTGGAAACCAGGTTGATGCAATCAAAGACCCCGCTGCAAGCAACGGGGTCTTTGACCCTCGCGGCAGTCGCCAAATATCCATGCAAGCATGGCTACTTGGCTCGTTGCTCGCGGGAATAAATATAAGTTAAGAAGGAGCGCAAGTGATTATGACAATTGCGGAAGTGAGCAGAAAATATGGTATGACGCAGGATACCCTGCGTTACTATGAACGTATCGGGCTGATTCCCCAGGTGCCCAGGAATAAAAGCGGCATCAGGAACTATGATGAGGAATCCTGCAGATGGATAGAGCTGATGAAGTGTATGAGAAGCGCAGGGGTCCAGATAGAGGCGCTGATAGAATATGTTGCGCTGTTCCAACAGGGGGATTCCACCATTGATGCCAGAAAGGCGCTGCTGATGGAGCAGAGGGATCAGCTGACGGCCAGGATGGAGGATATGCAGCGTTCTCTGGAACGGTTGAACCAGAAGATAGAAAACTATGAAAACGGGCTGATGGCCACGGAGAAAAAACTGATGAAGCAGTGAAAAAGAGGCGTAAATGAAGTCGGTTTTGGTCACAGCTGAAATGTAAATGTGCGGGACCGGTTATTGCGGAAAACCTTTTAAAAATTATATACTCCTTTTATAAAGAGCGCTGTCCGGCTTTTTTTGGCGGCTGCGCCTGCGGAAGGCAGAAGGAGGTAAGGTATGCTGAGAAAACAATTTAATGAGGGCTGGACGGTGAGCAGCAACGCCGGGGGTTCCCTGGTTGAGGCTTTCCTTAACGGCAAAAAGGAGGAAAAAAAGGTAACGCTTCCCCATGACGCCATGGTGGAAGAGGAAAGGACGCCTGATACCAGAAACGGCAGCCAGACGGGATTTTATCCGGGAGGCCTGTACCACTATGGAAAGAAATTTTTTGCCCCCAAGGAGTGGGAAAATGAAACGGTTATCCTGGAGCTGGAAGGCGCCTATATGAATGCCAGGGTGTACGTGAACGGGGACTATGCGGGGGGATATCCGCACGGATACTCCAATTTCTACGTATGCCTGGATCATTTTCTCAAATACGGGCAGGAAAATGAACTGAAGGTTATCGTCAATAACGGAATGGAGCTGAACAGCAGATGGTATTCGGGAAGCGGCCTTTACCGCAATGTGAATCTGCTGACGGGGAAGCGCCTCCACATCCAGACGGACGGCCTGCGCATAACAACGCCGGAAATCGATGAAAATACCGCAGTGGTCGCCGTGGAAACCAGACTGGTCAATGAGGAAAAGTGCAACAGGAAAATCTGCCTGATAACGGAAATCAGGGATGCGCAGGGAAATATCGCGGCTTCGGATACGGCCCATGCCACGGTGTTCGGTGGTACGGAAATTACGGTCAGGCAGAGAATGGCGGTGGTTCATCCTCTTTTATGGGACTGCGATACTCCGAATCTTTATCACTGCGCTGTACGGGTGGTACAGGAGGAAACCGTCTGGGATGAGGCGGAGGATCATTTTGGCATCAGAAAGATTTCCCTGGATGCAGTTAACGGCCTGAGAATCAACGGCAGGGAGGTTAAGCTGCGGGGAAGCTGCATTCACCACGATAATGGGATTATCGGCGCCTGTACGCTGGAACGGGCGGAGGAGCGCAGATGTGAAATCATGAAGGAGGCGGGCTTCAACTGCATCAGAAGCTCCCATCACCCTATGAGCAGGGCCATGCTTGACGCCTGTGACAGGCTGGGAATGCTTGTAATGGACGAGCTGTCCGATATGTGGACACGTTCCAAAAACAATAATGATTATTCCATGAATTTTCAGGATTATTGGGAAAAGGATGTGGAGCTGCTGGTGGCAAAGGATTATAACCATCCTTCCGTCATCCTTTACAGTATGGGAAATGAGATTCAGGAGGCAGGTACCGCCAAGGGTGCGGAGCTTAACCGTAAAATCAATGAGAAAATCAAGAGCCTTGACAATACCAGATATACCACCAACGCCATCAACGGCATGCTGGCGGTCATGGATTCCATGGGACAGATTATGTCGGATATTCTGGGAAAAACACCGGAAGAGATGATGGCGGAGGCCGCAAAAGCGGCGCAGCAGGCACAAAACGAGGGCCAGGAGGCCGAAAAGGAAGGCGCGGGCCAGAATGAGGGCGGCAGCGACGGACTCAACAGCATGATGGGAATGATGGTGGGACCGATGGCAGACGCTATGGCCTCCCACCGCATTATGACGGAGAAAACGGACGAATTCGTGGATGCCATGGATATTGCCGGCTACAATTATATGACGGGCCGCCATGAGATGGAGCATCAGATCCGTCCCAACAGAATCGTGTTGGGAACAGAAACCTTCCCGGCGGACATTGTCAGGCTGTGGAGCATTGTAAAGAACAATAAGCATGTGATAGGCGATATGACCTGGACGGGCTATGACTATCTGGGAGAAGCGGGAATCGGGATTTTCTATTATGACGGGACCGTGAACTTTTCTTCCCACTGGCCGGATAGAGTGGCCTATATCGGTGACATTAATCTCATCGGCTACCGCCGTCCCATCAGCTATTTAAGGGAAATTGTTTACGGCCTGCGCAAAAATCCCTATATCGCTGTGGAACGTCCGGAGCATTATGGGGAAAAGTGCGGGAAAACGCCCTGGATGTGGAAAAATAATATTGCCAGCTGGACCTGGAAGGGACAGGAAGGAAATCCGGTGAGCATTGATGTTTATTCAGATGCCGATGAGGTGGAGCTGTTCCTGAACGGGAAATCCCTGGGACGGAAGGCGGCAGGGGAAGGCGCGGGCTTTGCGGCAGCTTTCGAAACCGCCTATGAGCCTGGGGAACTGAAGGCTGTCAGCTATGTGGACGGTGAAATAAGCGGGACGCACATCCTGGAAACCGCGGCGGAGGAGGTTTCGCTTTGCGTGGAAGCGGATCGCCGCAGCCTTAAGGCGGATGGCGCGGATCTTTCCTTCCTCACGGTTTCGCTGCGGGATAAGGACGGCAGGGAGAACCTGCAGGCGGTAAAAGAGGTTACGGTGCAGGTGGAAGGCGCGGGAACGCTCCAGGGCTTTGGAAGCGCAGATCCCCAGGTGCTGGGAAGCTACCAGGATACCACTTGGAAAACCTACGACGGCTATGTGATGGCGGCAGTGCGTGCAGGCAGAAGGCCGGGCGCCGTGAAAGTGACCTTTACTGCGGAAGGCTGTGAGCCGGTGGTTGTGGAGCTGGAAGTAAAATAATACTGCAAGTAAATTGAACTGAAATAGACCCGCAATAAAATGAGGCCAGGGCGGGAGAATGACGCGGCTGCGGTTGAAATAACACTGTGTGGCCGCAGCACCGGCAGTTGAGCTTGCCATAATAAAAAGGAACTGGGGTAAGGCGGCCCCCAAAAAAGAAGTATTGTCACAGCAAGCGGCATAGTCATTTTGGCTATGCCGTTTTGCTGTCCGTTTCGTTGGTGTCCGGTAGTTCAATCACACCGACACAGTTATAGCTGATTTCCACCTGCTGCACCCGTTTCCCCGTACTCTTGTCCGGGGCGTGGACGATGATTTTTTCCACAAACTCGTTTAAGATGGTGGGCGTCAGTTTTTCTATCTCGGTGTACTTCTTGACGATGGCGAGAAAGCGGTCAAGGTTCATGGCCTGTTCCTCCTGCCCCGTCAATTCCGCTTGCAGGATAGCAACCTTTTCCTGTAAATCTTTCTGTTCGGCTTCATAGCCGCCGGACAGCTTTGCAAACCGTTCATCAGAGATTTTTCAGGAAACATTGTCCTCATAGAGCCGCTGGAAAAGCCTGTCCAGTTCCTCTATGCGCCGCTGAGCCTGTGACAGCTCCCGGCGCTTTGCGGAGATTTCCTTGCGGCGGTCTGCCGCAGACTTTTCCCCATAGAGCGTACAAACTCGCTTTCGTATTCCCGCACATACTGGACTGTCCTTTGCAGATGTTCCAGCACCAGCTTTTCCAACACCACGGCCCGGATAAAGTGGGCCGAGCTTCCCTTGCCGGTGGTATCTCTTTCGGACGGTCATTCACTTGTGCCTGTCCACCGATGAACTAACACAAGTCTACACTTTTTTGACCGCCCGTCCCGTATATCCGAAAGGTTGGAAATCCCGCTGAAAAATGCACTATTTCCACGCTCTCGGATTTGTGGTAAGATGAAAGAAATAGTAAGCCGACAAGGAGGACGAGCCATGAAAATGCCAACTGAAAAAATTGATACGGTCATGTTTGCCCCCTGCGGCATGAGCTGCTTGGTTTGCTATAAGCATTGTTATCATAAAAAGCCGTGTGCGGGTTGCTTAAACAGCGATATGGGAAAGCCGGAACATTGCCGCAAATGTAAGATAAAAGATTGTATCAAGGGGAAAGGGCTGTCCTATTGTTTTGAATGTCCCGACTATCCATGCAAGCTGATAAAAAAACTTGAAAAAAGCTACAATAAAAGGTATCAGGCAAGCCTTATGGAGAATAGCGAGTTTGTTCGTCAACACGGTTTGGAAAGGTTCATGGAACAGCAGAAAGAGAAATATACTTGCCCAAAATGCGGGGGTATCATTTCTATCCATGACAGAGAATGCAGCGAGTGCCAAGAAAGCATGAAATAAACATAAGAGGGGGTATGCAGATTGGCGTTGACAATACAGGAACGCCTAAAAGACCTGCGTGTGGAGCGTGGCCTGACGCTGGAACAACTTGCGGAGCAGACCGGGCTTTCCAAGTCCGCGCTGGGCAGCTACGAAGCGGACGACTTCAAGGACATCAGCCACTATGCCCTTATCAAGCTGGCAAAGTATTACGGCGTGACCGCCGACTACCTGCTGGGGCAGACGGAAACAATAAGTTACCCAAACGCTGATCTTGCAGACCTGCGTTTGAGTGACGAGATGATAGACCTGCTGAAAAGCGGGCGCATTAACACCGCGCTGCTTTGCGAACTGGCGGTGCACCCGGATTTTGTGAAGCTGCTGGCCGATATACAGATTTATGTGGAGGGTATCGCCGCCACGCAGATACAGAACCTGAACGCATGGGTAGACGTGGCGAGGGCTGAAATTATGGAGAAGTACCAGCCCGGGGAGCATGACAAGACCGCCGGTGTCCTGTAAGCCGTCCATGTGCGGGAGGGCGACTATTTCAGCAGCCGGGTACATCACGATATTGACGCTATCATGGAGGACATACGGGAAGCCCACAGGGGCAGAAGCGACAGCGCCCCGGAGAATACCATTGTGGACGAACTCAAGCGGGATTTGGAGGAAGTGACAAGCTTCAAGGGCAGCCGGGCGGAACAACTGCTGATGGTATTCTGCAAGCAGACGAAACTGTGCTATTCCAAGCTGACAGAGGAAGAGAAACAATGGCTGACCCGGATTGTCCAAAAATCCGAACTGGCGAAATGCTATGTGCCGCAACGGGGTAAAAGAAAATGACAAGTACGCCTTAGGCGGAAAAGGCGCATTATTGATTACCTGCATTAATAAAAGGAAATGTAATGGATAAGAAAAACGAAATATTGTTACTATTGACCGATAGATGGTGCGATTGGGAGGCGAGCTATGCGATTGCTGTTGCCAATACGTTTTCAGATTATGTTGTAAAAACGATAGCTCTTGATACTAATCCTAAAGCTTCAATGGGCAATCTATGTGCAAACATTGATTACAGCATAGATGATTATTTAAATTTTTCCAATACTGCAATTATTATTTTACCTGGCGGTCTTTCTTGGGAAGAAAATAACTACGATAAAATTGCGGAATTTATCAGAAGAATTAAAAATGCCGGCGTTCCTGTAGCCGCTATTTGTGGTGCAACAACATTTTTATGCAGGCATGGTTTTCTGAATGATATAAAGCATACAGGTGATAGCTTGGAACTGTTTCAAAGTCAATGTGGGTATAGTGGGCAGGTACTCTATATTCCCGCTCAGGTAGTGGTAGACGGTGGTTTTATCACTGCAAATGAAACGGCGGCAGTTGAATTTGCTTATGAAATTTTCAAAATTCTAAAAGTGGATAGCGATGTTGAAATGGCAAAGTGGTATGATAATTTCAAATATGGTGCGATAAGGTAGGTATGTGTTTGTAGCAGGTCTTATTGGTATAAGACGCACCCTTAGGGAAATAGCAAAGACGAGCGAGCCAGTCAACGGTCAAGATGAACGGCGCTTACAGCGTCGCTGTTGACAGTCTCGCCCGTCTTTGCTAATGGGTAATCAAGGCAGGAAAGCCCCCTTGTGGCTTTCCTGCCCTATGCCATTTTGGGAAAGATTTACTTCCGTTAAAATTGATAATCGGCGGACAAGCACAGTATGGGATTGCCCGATGTCCTGCTATTTTTCCGGGAGTATGGCCAAACTTCTGGACATTTTTTCCACAAGTTAGGGTGCGGACGAGGGACGGGGGCTTTCATATACGCCCAGTCTGCTGATGAAACCAGCCCTGCGCTTGCGGCGTTCGCCCCTGCAAGCACAGCCCTGTTTTCCTGCCGTTTCAAACGCTCTTGCCCTCCACGGCGGCAACGGCGTTTGAAACGGCAACGCAGACAGAGCGTATAACACACTACACTTTGCTACGCAAAGTCGTGTGCCAAAGGGTGCCCCTTTGGAAACCCCGCCCAGCGTGTAACGGCTTCGCCTGTTCCCACTGGGCGCAAAAGAGGGACTATCAGCTCACCGCCGATAGTCCCTCTTTTGTTGTCACATTCCGCTTGCCGACTGCCCAATCTGAATGTTCCTCAATACTTTCTTATTGGGTGTCAGCCTAAAATACAGTTCCTTTTTTCTATTCCATCCGTTCCAGGACAGCCAGAGGCAATGCATTTATAAAAATATAGTCAGGCTCCCGGAACCTGATTAAGACATAGTAGCTATTGTCATGCATCTTGTCCAGACGGTACTGCAGCTGATAATCCGGCTGGTTATCTTGCTTTTGTCCCAATTCATAATAGGAGACGATTTTTCCCCATTGTTCATCTGACAGACTGGAAAAACGGGAGGCCTCCGGATAATAGAAGGACATTTCCGGGCTGCTGTTTCCGCTGTCCCAGCTGACTTCGGCCAGCTCCCCATAGTGCCGGACAACAGCATCCTCCAGGCTTTCCCCGTTCAAATGGGAAAGCGTTAATGCTGCTGCATATAAACCTAATGGCTTATCATCTTCCAGCTTCGTGGTGCTGATATAAAGCTGTACGGCGGAGCATTCCCCGAACGGAGTGTCGAAATTACCGTTGACATGCAATATTTTGGAAGAATCCTCCTGGATTTCATCCGTGGGCGGACTGTCCAGCAAATTCAATATTTCTTCTTCCCCTGCGCCCCAGTGGAGCTGGCCGGAAAAAATCGGGACATCAAATCTCCCGTCCTTTTTCCGGACCGACAATACTGTGAAAATTATAAGTACGATAAGTACTGCGGCTGATAAGAAAAGAAATAATTTTACCAGATTCTTATTTTTCCTAATCATATATACCTCCGGGGCAGAACCCTGCGTTCGGATATATGCGGTTTAAAAAGCTATTGTTTTTAAACCAGTTACGGCCCGGTCATACAGCCGGGTAGGCATGGAACAATTATGTAGTGTTTGACAGCTGTGAAGGTGCGGAATTGCTACCATAATTGTATTATATCACAGGCCCTTCCCGAATTTGCGGAAGGGCCGTTAAATACTTGCTTTTGTCCCTTAACAGCCATTGAACCCCAATCATTTTCTGAGGAAAGGACTCCGGATCTCTTCAATAGCATTGACTGGGGAAAGCAGTAGATTGTATACTGTAACAAGGGGAGAACAAAAGTTCTCATTGGACAGGAAAAGGAGCGCTGCAGGATGAATGCAATTGATAAGAGAAGAAGCGCCCGGCAGGGAGGTATCGTATGAGGGTTAATATCAATGTAAAGAAAATCGGAAAGAACCGCGGCGCAATAGAGCCTGTTTTTTATGAGTATCCGGAAGGGGTGGATACGGTGGAAAAGCTCCTTCGGGAAACGGTGCGTATAAATCTGGAGGAATTTACAAAGCGCAGGAAACGGACGGAGGTGGAAGCGGTTCTGTCCGGAGAGGATATAGAAGAACAGGCAGGGACGGGGAAGATATCCTTTGGAATCGCATATGACGGCAGAACGGCGGATTTTGAAAACGCCGTGAAGAATGCCTGCCAGTGCTTTGAGGATGGAATTGCGGTAATTTTTCTGGAGGGGAAAAGGCTGGAAACGCTGGAGGAACGGATAGCGCTTCGGGAGGACAGCGAACTGACCTTTGTAAGGATGACGATGCTGGCTGGAAGAATGTGGTAGCGGCAAAGACATTTTTTATCATCGAACGGTTACACAAAAGGAGAGAAAAGGGATGGCATACGATTATCAGAGCAGACAGAAGCTGGTGGAAGCATACCGGGCAAAATGGAAGCGTAAGCTTCTGCTCGTTCCGGGAGAGATTAAAGAAGCGGCGGAAGAAATGGAGAAATTCGGCGGGTACAGGCAGGATACCCTGACCTTTCTGAAAACGGCCCAGGAGCGGCTGAAACAGGGAAATTTCAGCACGCCCTCCGAATTTATGAAAGCATATTACCGGAAGCTGGTGCGGCTGTTTGCGGGAAAACAGTTTGAAGAGGATTTCTATGAAATTATTGACAAATTCAACCAGTTTCCCTATTCCCACAGCATATACCGCAGGACGGTGCGGACAAAATCCTATTTTCCCAGCCTGGAACAGGTATTCCGGCTTTTGTATGCTTACCGGATTATGGATTTTTATGATTGCAGCATTTCGGATTATCTGATGGACCGGCTGCCTGAGGAAAAGCTGGATTATAAAAGAAATCAGGTGTATTCATTTTCCATGAATCATCTGGACGATATGATCGCTGCCAGAATTGACCGCGGAGATGCACAGGTTATCGAAACGGCCAGACAGCTGATACTCAGTGACAATAATACGGCGGTCATTACCGTGGATCTGATCCGCGGCATTATCAAAAGCTCCAACGATGAGCTTCATCAGCTGCTGGCGGATTTCCTGCTGGCGGCCAGACTGCAGGAGGGAGTCAGGCAGGCCGTCTGTGAAAATGCGGACTGCGGTACTATCGCGGCCTTCCGGCGGATTTTTGATACGGTTTGCGCAAATAACCTGATCCGTTTTGCTTCGGTGAAGCGGGCGGTGGCAACCTGGACGGGCATCTGTGATGTGGAAAATGCGGACCGGATTTCCGAAAAAATGCTGAGACTGATGGAGGCTTCAATAAAAGAGCCTGCCATAGCACGGGAATATGTGCAGACGAATGACAGCATACAGATTGCGGTGGGCCTGTGGACGCTGGCCTTTTATGAGCTGCAGGACGCCATTGCGGTGATGGGGGAGTATCTGGAGCAGGGCACGAGAAACCAGATTCTTACCATGTCCTATTTTAACCGGACCCTGGAGTGGGAAGCCTTTACCGGGATTACGGCAAAGAAGGCGTTTTTAAAGTATGCGTCGGATCCGGAAATCCTGGCGGCTTTTATGCCCACCTACCTGACGCGGGCGGAGGAGTATGCGGGCTGGGCGGTACAGGTGCGTCCGCAGGATAATAAGAGGGAGACGATTTACCGCCCGATTCCTGTAGAATGGCTCTTTGAAGATGCAGAGGAAGCCAGGGCGCACTATGAGGTGCTCAAAGGGCTGCTTTTGGGCATGAAAAAGAAAACCCTGGAATTTTCCCCCTGTATTTTTCCCTGGTACGGCGTGGTGCTGACTAAGGGGGATATTCTGAAGCGGATGTGCGTGATTGCATACATACTGGGTGAGGAAGCCCGCATTGAGGAAACGGCTGCCCGGCTGTCGGAGATGAATTTAAGCGACGTTTACACCAGCCGTGCAAAATGGGTGGAGCTTCTTCTCCATGCGCCGGAGAATGACAGGCAGAAAAAGCTTCTGTTAAGCTTCCTGGGGGACAGGGAGACGAGTACCAGGCAGACTGCGTACCGGCTGGTGGAAAAGCTTGAGCTTTCCGATGAGGATTACAGGCAGATGGAAGCGCTTTTGAAGTATAAAAAGGGGGATATCCGCCAGAATGTTTTGAAGCTGCTGCAAAGACGGGATGACGAAGGGCTGGAGCTTTCCGTAAAACGTCTGCTTAAGGATCCTGCAGAGGAGGTACGCGAGGGCGGGCTTACGCTGGTGCGGGAAGCGAAGATCGGCGGCCGCCCGGAGACGCTTGTCGGCCGGCTCGTACAGGAGGCCGGAAAGCTGGAGGGCGTTTCCGATAAGGAACAGATTCTCCTGGAGGAGGTGACGGGGGAGGCTTCCTCCAGCCGGATTCTGGAAGAGGAGGGTTACGGTCTGTACAGCCCTTCCGCGCAGCCCGAATGTCCCGCGCTGCCTGCAGGCAGTGAGCAGCTGCGCTCCTATCTGCGTATCAATGAAGGAAAGCTTAAGGGAATCATGCGCCGCCTTTATGATCTCCTGACAGAAAATGCAAACCTGGAATACAAGGCGTGTAACGGTTATGAAACGCTGCTGGGGGACAGACTTTCCATGGTAAGCCAGGATACCGCCCTTGCGCTGGAGGACAGGTATCCCTTTAAAGAGCTGTGGATCCGTTTCTATGAAGAGAATATCGGTGATCCCCATTTGGTGAAGCTTCTTCTTCTGGCCTGGGGGAACAGTATCGGAGACGGCCGGACGAAAAATCAGGAAGTACTGTACGCTAATGCCGAACTTCTGCTGGGAGACTTTGCGGATTTCCGGGTGCCTCAGGATCGTAATTTCAGCAATGGTTATGGAAGCAGCGCGCATACGGTGCTGACCATTCTGGACAGTATGTATGGAAATGAGGAAGAAAGGCAGTGGAGAAGGAAAGCCGCGCTGGAGCTGGCCGCCTGCCTTGTCCGGGATGTTCCGGAAAAAGAACTGTGGTATGAAAAAGAGAAGGACACCCGTTTCTATTACGCCTATGATCCGGGAATGTATGCGCTGACGGATATCCCTGCGGTTTCCGCCCTGATGCGCACCCTGGCGGAAGGGAAAACGCAGGAGGAGTTCAGAGAAGGCTTTTTTGCCCTGTACCGCCTGGACCGGCGTTTTCAGTATAATGAACACCGCGGGAACCAGAGGATGTATTCCTATAATAACAGTTCCCGGACGCAGCTGACGATTCTTGAATATGTAAAAGCCTTTCAGATGGAAATGATACCAGCGGATACGGTATATCAGGCGATGTTTGAAACGATTGGCCTGGCCTCCTCCATGGAGTCACTTTCCCTCCTGGTGGCGGAGCATCTGCGGCCCTTTGAGAAAAACCGTCTGGGCGCTTATCTGACGGCGGCGGAGCTGGAAGCGGAACGGCCGGATCCGGAAAGTCCGTTTGTAAAAACAGGAAGGGAATTTTTCTTCCGCGCTGTGGATAAAATTCTGGATGTGGAGCTGAAAAGAGGGGATCTGCCCACGGTATTTTCAGGAAGCATTTCGTCCATTAAGCGGATTTTCGGTATGGATCGCCTGATTGGGATTCTGAAAGCGCTGGGAAATGATACCCTGGATCGGACCACCTATTATTACTGGTCAGGCACCGGTACGGGGAAAAGGGAATGCTTAAGCTACCTGCTTCAGAACTGCTGGCCCCTGGAGGGTGAGGATGCCGGGAAGCTGAGAGAACTGCTGAAGGGCACCCGGATCAAGGAACAGAAATTGATAGAGACAGCCATGTATGCGCCCCAGTGGCTGGACATCATCGAAGAATATCTGGGCTGGCCCGGACTGAAAAGCGGCTGTTATTATTTTATGGCCCATATGAACGAGCGCTTTGACGACAGGAAAAAGGCCATGATTGCCCGCTTTACGCCGCTGACGCCGGAAGAGCTGAATAATGGGGCATTTGATGTGAACTGGTTTGAAGAGGCCTACGCACTTCTGGGAGAGGAGCGCTTCGGCAGGCTGTATGACGCCGCCAAGTATATTTCCGACGGCAGCAAGCATGCCCGTGCCAGAAAGTATGCGGACGCGGCGCTTCACAGGGTGGCGGCGGAAAAGCTGGAGGCGGAAATTAAAGCAAAGAGAAATAAGGATCTGCTGATGAGCTACGGCCTGGTGCCTGTAAAAGGGCAGGAGGAATGGCTGAAACGATATGAATTTTTGCAGCAGTTTTTGAAGGAGAGCAGGCAGTTCGGCGCGCAACGCAGGGCAAGCGAAGCCCTGGCGGTTTCCATGGCCATGAAAAACATGGCCACCAAGGCAGGCTTTGCAGATGTGACCCGTCTGACCCTGGCAATGGAAACGCAGCTGGTGAAAAGCTACGCCATATTTTTTGAGAAAAAAGAAGCGGAAGGCGTATCCCTGAGCCTGTCCGTGGATGAATACGGAAGAGCGTCCATTACGGCCGGGAAAGACGGGAAAACATTAAAGTCCGTACCGGTCAGGCTGAAAAAGAACGAGTATTACCTGCAGCTGAAAGAAGTATATACGAAGCTGAAGGAGCAGTATTCCCGTACGGTGAAGATGTTTGAACAGGCCATGGAGGAACGGGAGCGTTACCGGTTCGGCGAGCTTCTGGAGCTGTGCGGCAATCCGGTGGCGGAGCCGGTGGTTCGCAGCCTTGTGTGGATCGTGGATAAACAGCCGGTATCGGGCGGTTCCTGGCGGGAGAACCCATCGCCGGTGAGCGGTTTCGGACAGGAAAGCCAGCTGACGGCCAGCGGGTTCCTACGGGAAAATGGGCTGCAGGATCACAGCGGCAGGATGGTTCCCCTGGATGCCGGGGATTATCTGCGTGTGGCGCATCCGGCGGATCTGTACCGGGAGGGAAGCTGGACGGCATATCAGAAATTCTTGTTTGAAGGCGGGAAGAAGCAGCCCTTTAAGCAGGTATTCAGAGAGCTTTACGTGAAGCTTCCCGAGGAACTGGAAAGGACCCATTCCCTGATGTTTGCGGGGAATCAGATCCAGCCGTCCAAAACAGCGGCCTGCCTGAAGGCCAGGCGCTGGGTGGCGGATTATGAGGAAGGGCTTCAGAAGATTTATTATAAGGATAATATCATCGCCCATATCTATGCCCAGGCGGACTGGTTTTCTCCCAGCGACGTGGAGGCACCTGCGCTGGAATGGGTGGAGTTTACCGACAGAAAGACCTTTGAAGAGATAAAAATCGAAAAGCTTCCGGATATCGTATATTCGGAGGTGATGAGGGATGTGGATCTGGCGGTGAGCGTAGCCCATGCGGGCGGCGTGGACCCGGAGACCAGCCATTCCACCGTGGAAATGCGCAGAGCCATCATTGAGTTCAATCTGCCTTTGTTTGGGATTACGAACGTGACGCTGGAAGGAAGCCATGCGCTGATTGCAGGAAAACGGGGAAGCTACAGCATCCATCTGGGCAGCGGAGTGATTCATCAGCAGGGAGGGCACCAGATCAATGTGCTGCCCGTCCACTCCCAGAGCAGGGGAAAGCTGTTCCTGCCGTTTTTGGATGAAGACCCTAAGACGGCGGAAATTATGTCCAAGATCGTTTTATTTGCCCAGGATAATAAAATTAAGGATCCTTATATCCTGGATCAGATAAAGGCATAGTAAAGACGGAAGCGAAGCGGTAGCCGGGCCGGAGGTGAAGCAGAAGCTAAGCCAGGTTCTGGCAGAAGCAGGGCCGGAAAACCGGCGGAAGCCATATCGGAACCGAACCGGCAAAGAAAAACAAAATGAAAAGCCGGAAACAGGATAAAACAGGAGTCAGGAATGGAAATTAAGGAGCTTGTGGTCTATGAAAAAGAATACCCGGAAAGGAAGGCCGTTTTTTCAGAGTTTCCGCAGGATATGCTGCCGGAGCTGAAAGGCTATCTTGAAAATGCGGGAATTCCCCGTTTATACTGCCATCAGGCGGAGATGTTTGAGCGCGCGCAGAAAAAAGAAAATCTGGTCATCACCACCTCCACAGCCAGCGGCAAAACATTGGGTTTTCTGCTGCCGGTTCTTCAGGAAATCCTGAAAAATCCCCTGGCCAGGGCAATTTTTATCTATCCAACCAAGGCGCTGGCGGCGGATCAATACAGGGCCATCCGGCCGGTGGTGGATTATTTCGGGGAGGACCGGGTCTGTGCGGGAGTCTATGACGGGGATACGCCGGCCAGCGAGCGGAGCCGGATCCGGAAGAATGCCAATCTGATACTGACCAATCCGGAAATGCTCAACGGCGCGTTTCTGCCTAACCACAACAGGTATGGCTTTGATTTTATTTTTTCCAATTTAAAATATGTGGTCATTGATGAGCTGCACACCTACAGAGGCGCCTTCGGCTCCCATCTGGCAAACGTGTTCAGGCGTCTTTCGCGGATTTGCAGATACTACAGGAGCGCGCCGCAGTTTTTGTGCAGTTCCGCCACCATCGCCAATCCGGTGGAACTGGCGTCGGAAATATGCGGGCAGGAATTTTCGCGGATTTCCAGGGACGGATCTCCTGCGGGGGCGAGAACATACAGATTCCTCCAGCCGCCCAAGATCAAGGGGAAGGACGGAAAGGACTATGGGCAGGTGCCCTCAGCGGCGGTGGCCTCCCAGGTGATAGTGCGGCTGGTGGAGGAGAACAGGAGCTTCATAGCGTTTGCCAAATCGAGGAGAAACGTGGAGGTGGTGCTGAAGGAGGCTTCGGATATTCTGGAAGGGGAAGGCTGCTTTGCCTCTCTGGCGAATCGGATATCCGGCTACCGGGGCGGCTATACGCCTGCGGAGCGTAAGGAAATCGAAAATAAAATGATATCCGGCGCGCTTACCGGCCTGATATCCACCAATGCGCTGGAGCTTGGCATCGATATCGGTAAAGTAGAGACTACGGTGCTGGTGGGGTATCCGGGAACGAGGGCTTCCTTCTGGCAGCAGACGGGCCGCGCGGGAAGGAACGGGAAGCCCTGCTGTAATTACCTGATTCTGGAGAATCTGCCCTTTGACCAGTACGTGGCTGTGAACCCGGACTGGCTGTTTTCCGGGGCGAGCGAAAATGCAATTGTGGATAAAAACAATCTTTTTATTGAGCTGGCGCACATCCGGGCCGCCGCCGCGGAGCTTCCACTGACGCTGGATGACATTTCCGTGTTCCCGGATCTGGGGGAGACGATTCCTGTGCTGCTGAAGGTAAAGGAGCTGAACGGGCAGAATGGGAAATTTGCCTGGTCAGGCAGCGTATTTCCCGCAGGGGATTTCAGCCTGCGCAATATTGATAAGATCAGGTATAAGCTTATCCTTAAGGACAACGGAAGGGAAATTACGGAAATGGATGAAATGCAGGCCTTCCGGGAACTCCATGAGGGAGCGGTTTACCTTCATGACGGCGTCCAGTATCAGGTGACGCAGCTGGATCCGGAGACCCATACTGCCCTGGCGGCGCCTTTTCAGGGTAACTTTTATACCATGCCGGTCTCTGCTTCGGAAATCCGGATACTGCACAGCGTCAGGGAATCGGAATATAAACGGACAAAAATCGTGTTCGGGGATGTGAATGTAAATACGATTGTGACCATGTACCGGAAGCTGCAGTTCCATAATCATCAGAGCCTGGGCTTTGAACAGCTTCCCGCGCCGCTTTGCAAGGATATTGATACGGAGAGCACCTGGATACGGATACCCGCCAATGTGGCGGGGACCTACAGGCGGCTGATGCAGATCCGGGAAAACGGCAAAATCATCCGCAACAACCATTTTGAAGGCCTCATGTATGCGCTGAAGAATGCGGCGATGATGGTGACCATGACGGAGCAGGAGGATATCGGAATGGCCATGTCTTCCAATGCGGCGGGAGAGCAGGAATGGGATCCGCAGCTATCCGGAGAGGAGGAGATACCCTTTGGGGGAATGGATACCCTGTTGTTTTTTTATGATCAGTATGCGGGCGGCCTGGGCTATGCGGAAAAAATAGCGGACTGCATGCCCCGTATCATTGAGAATGCGATCATGCTGGTAGGCGGCTGTTCCTGTGAAACAGGCTGCGCGGCCTGCATCGGGGATTACCGGCTGGACAAGGGGCTGGTGCTGTGGGGGCTTAAGAATCTGTCAGAGGAATCCCAGCCGCCTGTGAAAATGTACAAGGATACAAAAGAGCCGCTGCCGTTTGTCCGCAGCCCTTTTACCCTGAAGGAGCTTGAGCAGGCGGGAAAATGGGAGGAATTCTGTGCTTTCCTGCAGAAAAAAGGTGATCCCTTTGCCGCCTTTCTTTCTACGGTTCCCATGGTGGAGTGGAAGGACAGCCGGCTGACACTGTATACATCCCATGCTTTTTACCGGGACTGGGTGCTGGAGGAGAGCAATTACCGCAGCCTTCAGAATATTTTCCGCTTTTATACGGATGCGCCCGCCGGCCTGCGGTTTGACATCCGTACGCAGGAGGAAGCCTCACCGGAGGAGCGGATGAGGATCCATGAGAAGCTTATGAGAAATATAAATAAGAAATAATAGTAACGGTTCAGACAGGATTGTTACAAATAATAAAGTAATCTGCGCAGCGTCCAGATGATATAGACGCAGGATAGTGGGAAAAAAGGAAGCGGCGCGGCAAGTGTAAACTGATGGAGGAAAAAGTGAATATTGATGTAACGGAAGTAAAGCTGGAAATATATGTGCCGGAAGAATATATTGAGCCGATACGGGATGCGCTGACGCATATTGGCGCCTGCCGGGTCGGAAATTATGACCATGTGATGGCTTTCCATTGCTCAAGGGGATCCTGGCGGCCGTTATCGGGCAGCAGCCCGTTTAACGGAAAAACCGGGGAAATCTGCTTTGGTACGGAGATGAAGATGGAGGTGCGGTGCCCGGTAGAGATTGTGGAGACTGCGGTCAGGGAAGTTAAAAAAATTCATCCGTATGAGGAGCCTGTTATTAATGTGATTCCGCTGTTAAATATTTAGTTTAAAAATTATCAAGGGGGGGATTTCGATGTACGAGGATTTTACGCCATCCCCTCAGCATTTTGAAACAAAAGCCATGGAAGAAATGGTCTCATACAATAAATTTATGAGCTGAAGTGTGAAGAATTGTATGGCCATATAAATAAGGCGGCTTTTGCCGCGGCATTCAGGATAGTGAGGATTTTCATGCAGGAACAAGTATTGCCGGCAGAATTGAATGAATATCAGAGAAAGGCGGTGTTTAACGACAGCAGCGCCTGCCTTGTCAACGCCAATGTGGGAAGCGGCAAGACCACGGTGCTTACGGCCAAGGTTAAGTATCTGCACGAGGCCTGCGGAGTGAATTGTGAGGATATGGTGGTTCTCACCTTTACCAACAAAGCGGCCGGGGAGATCAGGGAACGCCTGGGCGCTATGCGTGATCAGGGTGAGCTTGTGCAGATGCGTTATTTTGGGACCTTCCACAGCGTGGCCCTCCAGCTTCTGCGCGAAAGGCTTCCGGTGCAGCAGCTGGGTTATACGCCGGATTTTCTGGTGATGGACCCGGAAGAGGAGCTGGATATGGCGCTGCGCCTGATCCAGGACAGAAAGCTGCAGATCAAATACCGGAACCGGCTGAAGAAGCGTCTTGAGCAGGAGGATGAGGAAGCTGTGCCGTCAGAAAATGGCCGGGAAAAACTGCCCTCCCCTCCCGGAAGGCGGATTCAGGATGATATGCCGGTTTTGCTGCAGGCTATGAAGGAAGAGAAGCGGGCGCGCAACCGGATGACCTTTGCCGACCTTATCCGGAATACGGAGGCTTTGCTTGCCGAAGTGGAATGGAGGCCGGCCTGGGTAATTATCGACGAGGTGCAGGACTGCGATGCATGGCAGCTTGCGCTGGTGAGAAGACTGCTTGATAAGGGAGCCAGGCTGTTTGCCGTGGGCGATCCCAACCAGGTGATTTACAGCTGGAGAGGAAGCGCCTGTAATGTTTTTTATACACTGCGCACAGAATATCAGGCCACGGAGCTGTCCCTGCCGGTAAACTACCGTTCCAGCGCCTCCATTCTGGAAGCGGCGTCCGCATTTTCCCAATATGGCAGCAGTCTTACAGGAAACAGGGAGCGGGGAAGCAAAATCGTGGTAAAGAAACACTACGATCCCTTCCAGGAGGCCTGTTATCTGGCGGATCGGATTAAAGAACTGCTAGGCAGCGGCATTTCTCCGGGACAGATTGCGGTGTTTTACCGTCTCCAGAATCAGTCCGGTGTATTGGAGGAGGTATTTGCCAGGGAAGAAATTCCATTTCAGGTTTCGGTGAAGCACACGCTCCGGGACTGCCCTGTACAATACTGGCTGCTCCAGGTGCTCCGGTTTTCCCTCAGCCGGGAGGATTATCCGGCGGGGATCTATGCCCTCAGCCATAAAGAATACGGAGAACGCAGAAATGGAAAGCCGATCACGGAAAAGACGGCTGCGGCAGTGCTTCATGGGGAGAAAGATCTGAAGCTGCCATTATATGAAAGGATGCTGGCCTTTTCGGAATGCTGTCCGTCGCTTGACAGCCCGCAGGCGCTGTATGATTACTTTTCCCTGGATGGATATCTGCGTCCCACCTCTGCTTCTTTTCAGAAGGATAAGGGAAGGATCCTTGCCATGCTGGAATCCTTATTCCGGCAGCAGCCCTCAGAGGGGGAAAATCTGCCGGACCGCTTGCGGAGCTTTTTAAATGATGCGGTGCTTTACGGCCTTCCGGAGCAGGAAACGAAGGAAGAAGACGGAAGGGTAAAGCTCATGACACTCCATGCCTCCAAGGGACTGGAATTTTCTTTTTGCTTTATCATCGGGGTGAATTATGGGCTGATTCCGCTGCGGACCGCGGGCTTTGAGGAAGAGGACGAGGAAAGAAGGCTCTTTTTTGTGGGAATGACCAGGGCAAAGGATTTCCTGGAGCTTTCCTATTATACCAATCCGGACAACCGCGTCATGCCGGGAGAAAGCCGTTTTATCCGCATGATTCCGCCTGAACTGATTCAGGAAGAAACAGCGGATCCGGCGCAGGGAAATTTGCAGGAGCTGAGAAAAATGGTACGGCAGGAAATCGAAGCCAGACAAAACCGGGCAGAAGAGACGCTGGAAGCAGATTTGCCGGAGTTGCCGGAGGAACCCTCGCAGCCGCAGCCTGCCGGAAAAGAAATAATACAGCCAAGAACCGTAATCCACAGAAAATATGGCCGCGGCACAGTTATCCGGGAGGACGATGCCATGATGGAAATAGAATTTGAGGGCTATGGCGCCAAAGAATTCCTGAAAGCCTTCAGCGCCATGGAGTTTGTGGAGGAATAAAAGAAGGGAATTATGGGAAACTTAGTAAGCAAACGGGTAACTGTCCAACAGGTCTGTGCATTTACTGCACAGACCGTAAGAAAGTGATTCAGGAGTGCAAAAATCCCATCGCTGAAGGCGATTTAGGATGGATTTTTGCAATAACTGTGAAGGTACTGAACAGTTAAAAAAACGGAGAACAAAGAATGTGTGGAAGATACTATATCAATGACGAAACCGCAAAAGAAATTGAAAAACTGATCCGCCAGATAGACGATGCGCTTCTTGCTTCCTGCAAAGAGCGGGACGTTTATCCGTCTGCCAAAGCCCCGGTTATCCTTGCCGGCAGTGATCAAAGCGATCAGCTGACCGCCGGGGAATTTACCTGGGGATTCCCTTCCTACAGTAATAAAGGAGTCATTTTCAACGCCCGCAGCGAAACCGCTCTGGAAAAGAAAACCTTCCGGGAAAGCGTAAAGCAAAGACGATGCATCATACCCGCAACCGGCTTCTACGAATGGTCGGAACAAAAAGATAAATATTTTTTCAGGGCGCCGGATCGCCATGTCCTTCTCTTCGCCGGTTTTTACCGACACTATGAGGACGGGGACCGCTTTGTCATCCTTACCACACAGGCCAATCCCTCCACAAGCTCCGTCCATCCCCGTATGCCACTCATACTAAGCCCACAGGAGGTACAAACCTGGCTTTTCGACGATAATGCCACCGACTTCCTCCTCCATAAACGCCCGGCCCCTCTGGAAAAAGAACTAAAAGGCCAGCTGTCGCTATTTGATTAACACGCATCCCACCATAAAACCGATACCCAATGAAACATCCAACCGGGCAGCCTGTCTTTTTATATCAGGCGGTAGAAACTTTTGCGTCCCCCAGAAGAACAGAGAGCGGGGCAGAGACTTGGGAGGGGAAACGGCGGCGTCCGGCCCGGGGGGAAAGGGGGCAGTTCCAGATTTGTCCGAAAAAATGGTGATAGTTCTTACAGCGTCATACCGCCTTTTTATGGCCGCCCTCAACTGCTTTGTCTGACGAGCGAAGCGAGGAGTTTCAAGCAGTTGGGCCATAAAAAGACGGTATGACGCTGTTAGAACTATCCCATTTTTGAAATCGAATCAGGAACTGCCCCCTTTCCCCCCGGGCCGGACGCCGCCGTTTCCCCTCCCAAGTCTCTGCCCCGCTCTCTGTGCCCTTCCGGCGGGCCGCAAAAGCCCTTCTACCCCATCTCACTTAACGTCCAGCGGCAGTCCTCCGGGAAGTATTGAAGCAGCACCTTCACCAGCAGTCCGTTTACAAAGATGTCGCAGTCAAATTCATAGGACGGAATTCCTGCATAGAGCTTTTTTTCAGAATGATTTACATGGATTTTGTCAAAGGTGCGTATGATGCCGTCCTCATCCTGCATTTTGAACAGAATAGGCGTTACCTGGCCGGAAGCGGTCGTCCAGCTGCAACAGGCGATCTCCTTCCGGTTTCTTTTGGGCTTCCATTCCGCCTCGGAATTATAATTGATATCTTTATCCGTATGAATGAGCAACCCAATCGCCTCCTTTCTTCCCGTTAAATCTTATGGCATGTTTATATGAAAGAGTCAGTCTGTCGCAGAAAAAATCTGTCTTGTCAGCTTCCAAAACGCAGTCCCAAAATGCAGTTTTTTTCATCCTCAATTCCCATAGCCTCAATTCTCCATAACCTCAATTCCCCATAGCCGCAGATTCAGGCCGCGGAGCAGCAGAAAGCAAAGCTACAGAACCGTCTCCCTGCTGTAATCCACATCCATTTTATCCCTGGTAATGCCGCCGGACATGTGATCCACCATGGCGGCCTGTTTTACGAAAACAGCGCGCTTGAGTGAATCAATGCCGTAGCGGGCGCGGATGCTGTCCGCCATGGTATCGGCAAGCTCCAGCTTTTCAAAGCCTGGTTCCCGTTCCCGGTAGAGGGGAGAGCAGTCCAGATCCGCCAGGTGGAGCTGACGGCAGTCCGGCTGATCTTTCACCCGGCCGGTATGGATGCCCAGATGCCGGATGGGGGTGATGCCGTCCCAGGTTTCCCGGAACAGCTCCAGCGCAGTATGGTAAATTTCGTTGGTAATGTTGGTGGATGCAGGCAGCGTCCTTTGGTGGGAGCAGGAAGAAAAATCGGAATATTTGATGCTCACAGCTACCACCTCAATTTTCACCGCATCCCTGCGCATCCGTGCGCCCACGGTTTCCGCCAGGGAAAGGAGCACCATGGCGGCGGGCGTCTCCCCGCAGATGTCAAAAGCGATAGTGGTGGAGTTGCCGTAGCCTTTGTTGGCGGGAGCGATGCTTTCCACCATTGCGGTATCCCATCCGTTGGCATAATTCCAGATCACCTCTCCGTAGGACTTCAGATGCGCCCGCAGAAGCTTACGATCCGTATGGGCCAGGTCGCCGATGGTGGAGATTCCCAGCCTGCGCAGCTTTGGAAAGGTGGAGCGGCCTACGAAAAAAAGGTCGGTGACCGGAAGAGGCCACATTTTCCGGGGGATTTCTTCCGGGAAAAGGGTATGGGTCCGGTTGGGCTTGCGAAAGTCAGAGGCCATTTTGGCCAGCAGCTTATTTTCAGAAATGCCGATATTTACGGTGAAGCCAAGCTCCCGTTCGATCCGTTCCCGGATAGCGTCCGCCGTGGAATGCGGCTCACCCCAGAGCTGCCCGGTGCCGCTCATGTCCATAAATGCCTCATCAATACTGTATTGCTCCACATCGGGCGTATATTCCCGCAGGATTTCCATAAATGCATTGGAGCACTGGGAGTAGAGCCGGTAGTGGGGCGGGACGATCAGCAGGCCGGGGCATTTCTGCCTGGCCTCCATCAGGCTTTCCCCGGTCTGGATGCCGCAGGCCTTGGCAGGAAGGGATTTGGCCAGAATGATGCCGTGCCGTTTGCTGGAATCCCCGCCCACCGCACAGATCTGCTCCCGCAGATCCACGCTCCCTCCCAGGTGCTTCAGCCGGTAAACCGCTTCCCAGGAGAGGTACGCGTTGTTTACATCTACATGAAATATAATCTGTTTCATGAGAAAATTATAGGACAGAACGTATGTTCTGTAAAGAGGAAAAAACAGGAAGAGGGCATCCAGGGGGAAGCCGGAGGCTGGAAGGAAAAAATCTCCCCCTGAAAATAAGAAATGTGGAGTTTTTTTATACCTTCCCATTTTTTATACTAAGAGTAACAAAGGGAAGGAGAGTGGGGAAATGAAAAAGAAGCTGACCTATCATAATTTTTACTTTTATCTGCTTCTGCTGTCTCCGATTCTGGTGGTGTATATCCTGTTTTTTGCGCTGCCGGTAGTGTCCAGTATGTTTTTCAGCCTGACGAATTTCAACGGCATCAGCCTGGACTTCAAATGGATGGGACTGAAAAATTACGATGTGGCGTTTCATGACAGAGTGTTCCGCAAGGCGATGGTCAATACCTTTTTATTCGCGCTGGGAGCCACGGTGCTGCAGAATTTTTTTGCAATCCTGTTTGCGCTGGCGCTGAATTCCAAACTGAAGCTGCAGGGCTTCATGAGGATGCTGGTCTTCGCGCCGTGCATGCTGTCGCCGATTGTAGTCGCTTTTATCTGGCAGTTCATCTACATGCCGGACGGCATTTTAAACAAACTGCTGGGGACGGATATCACCTGGCTGGGCAACAGGAAAACGGCCCTGATATGCGTTATCGTTGCCCATGTATGGATGTGGATCGGTTATTCCGCCACGATTTACATGTCCAACCTGCAGAGTATTTCTTCTGACATTCTGGAGGCGGCGGACATCGACGGGGCTTCCCGGTGGCAGAAATTCAAACGGATTATCCTGCCCATGCTGGCGCCTGCCACGACCATTAATATCACGCTGGCGTTCACCCAGTCGCTGAAGGTATTCGATATCGTTTATGCCATGACCAACGGCGGGCCGCTCAATTCCACGGAAACTGTGGGAACCTATGTGGTGGTGAATATGAACCGCGGGCTGCACGGATACGCTTCGGCGCTGACGGTGCTGCTGACCGTTGTCATCGTTGTTTTCGGGCAGGGCCTTATCGGAATCCTGAAAAAACGGGAGGAGGCGGTTTACGGATGAAAAAGAAAGAAATCAGACGCGTCATATTCACTCTGTTCATGGCGGCGGTGTGTATCCTGGTTTTTTATCCGGTCATCATGATGGTGCTTGTGTCCTTAAAGGACGACGTGCTGCTGGCGAAAGAGCCGCTGAGCCTGAAAACCAGCTTCGCCTTTGAAAATTACAGGCTGGCCGCGGAGAAGATGAAGTATGGGAGGGCATTGTTCAATTCCACGGTGCTCACCATCTGCAGCGGACTGCTGACCACATTTTTAGGGGCCTGCGGAGCCTACGCCATTCTGCGGGCAAAACGAGGGAAGAAATTTTTCCTTATCCTGAACGCCCTTTTCCTCATGGGGCTTGCGCTGCCGCAGCAGGTGGCCATGGTGCCTCTGGTGCTGTGGATGCAGAAGCTCCATGTGGCCAACAGCATATTCGGGCTGATTCTGGCTTTTACCGGGGCCAATGCAGCCTACGCTGTGTTTTTCTTCAGCGGCTTTGTGAATACGGTCCCGGTGACTTTGGAGGAAGCGGCCTATATTGACGGGGCGGGGCCGATGAAAACCTTCCTGAAGGTGGTTTTTCCGTTGCTTAAGCCGCCCATGGTGACGCTGCTTATTGTAATTGCCCTGCGCGTCTGGAACAACTTTATGTATCCCCTGCTGTTGTCTCAGGGGGAAAAATCCAGGACCCTGCCGCTTACGGTATTTTTCTTTAAAGGGGACCTGTCGGTACAGTGGAACATCCTGTTTGCAGCCACCACGCTTGTCATTCTGCCGCTGATGATTGTATACTTCATTTTACAGAAGCAGATCATTTCGGGAATGCTCAGCGGAGCTGTGAAGGGGTAAATATAGAAGAAAAAGGAGGAAACAGAATGAAAAAGAAAAAAACAGCATTGATGATGGCGGCGGTGATGACGGTATCCCTGCTGGCGGCCTGCGGACAGAAGACTTCAGCTCCTGCGGCGGAAAGCGCGGCACAGCCGGATGCAGCGCAGACCACGGAAGCATCCAAAGAAGCTTCCCAGGAAGAAAGCCAGGCTCCCGCAGAAAGCACGGGGGAGGTAACGGAGCTGAAGGTATTCGGCTTCAAAACCGGTGCGGAGGAAGGCGCGATTCCAACTTTAATCGAACAGTTCAACAAGGAAAACCCGGATATTCATGTGGTTTATGAAGGCATCAGCAATGCGGGCGGTTATCAGGATGTTTTGACAGCCAGACTGGCATCGGGCCAGGGCGATGATGTTTTTTTTGCCAATCCCAACTACCTTCCCCAGATGCAGGAGGCAGGCTATGTGGAGGATCTGACGGATATGCCTGTGGTGGCAAATTACAGCGGCCTGGTAAAGGATCTGCTTACAATCAACGACAGCATCCCCGGGCTGGGCATGGAAATTGCAGTGTTCGGCATGTTCTCCAATATGGATGTGCTGAATGAAGTGGGAATTGAAAAGGCGCCTGAGAATTACAAGGAGTTCCTGGAAGACTGCCAGATTCTGAAGGATGCAGGAAAGACACCCATCGTGGCAGGCGCAAAGGACGGGACGGCCATGGCGATTTTTTCCATTGCAAAGAGCCTTGACCCCGTATACCAGGCGCCGGATAAGATGGAGCAGATCGCTAAAATGAATACCGGCGAGCTGATGTTCGGTGATGTCATGAGACCTGGCTATGAAGTGGTGGAGGAACTGATTTCCAAGGGCTATATGGACGGAAGCAAGGCGCTTGTATATGCGCCGGGCCAGGATGATATTGCAGAATTTGCAAAAGGGGAAGCGGGCTTTATGCCGGGCGGTAGCTGGTTTGTGGCAGGTCTGGAGAACGCCGCGCCGGATATGAACTATACATTGGGCGGCATCCCGGTACAGGATGAGGATTCCCTGATTCTGATTAATGCCGGCGTCCGTGTCTGCATCAACAGCGCTTCCGAGAAAAAAGAAGCGGCCAGAAAATTTGTGGAATTCTTCACCAGCCTGGACAGCATGAATGCATACGTGGCAAGCCAGAACAGCTTTAACCCCCGCGTAGACGGCAAGAGCACCGACAATGCGGTGGTGGAGCCTGCGGCAGAGCGTCTTGCGGCAGCCAGAATGGTTCCCTGGGTGGATTCCGCTTTCAATACCGCAGTGGTCAGCCCCTGGGCGGATGCCCGTACCTATGCTGCCAACATTGCGGCAGGGGATTCCGTGGATAATGCGGTTAAGGATCTGAATACACAGATAGAGAATAACCTGAAATTGAATTAAAGAATAAAGAAAAGCGGGGAGCCGGATCCCGGGATTTCCGGCAGATGGGAAAGGGCCGCAGGAATATTTCTTGCGGCTCTTTCCCGCTGATGATAGAATGGCAGTAAGGGGGGCTTTTTCATGTACAGGGTATTGATTGCGGATGACGAATACTGGGTGGGACGATGGCTGGCAGATGTGCTGGCTAAAAGCCCTTATGACATAAAGCTGGCCGGAATCAGTAAAAACGGCGGAGAAGCGCTGGAAAAACTGAAGTCCGATCAGATCGATATCCTTATCACCGATATCAACATGCCGGTGGCCAGCGGGCTTGCGCTGCTGAAGGAGCTGGAGGAATCGGGCAGGAAAAAGCCGAAAACGATCATTATTTCAGGCTATGATGAATTTGAATATGCCAGGCAGGCCATCGAGCTGGATGTGCTTGCCTATCTGTTAAAGCCGCTGGAGCGGGAAAAGGTCTACGAGGCGGTGGAAAAAGCCATAGGGCTTCTGGAGGAGGAGCAGCGTCAGCGGGAAAGCGAAACAAGCGATTTTGCAGGGACCGTGGAGGTGGTTCTGGCAGAATATCTGAAGAATCCGGAGAGTGATCTCAAGGAAAAGCTGGCGGAGCTTTTTGTGCGCAGAAAGGAAAATCCGGGTTTTTACAGACTGGGCCTGCTTCAGACAGGCCAGCTGGAGCAGTCCGCGCTGAGCCGGGAACCGCTGCGCAGAAAGATGGAGGAGGCCTGTCCGGGAAAACGGATATTCCTGCACCAGAGAGACCGTTTTACCTGGGCAATTCTGATCACGGGAATTGAGCACCCGGAAGGCTTTGCGGTGAATGAGACGGCGCTGGCAAGCATTTTGCACAGATATGAATTCGGCCTGAGCAGGGCGCACGATGATTTTAGCAGGCTGGACTGTGCTGTGGAGGAAGCGAAGCAGGCGCTGATTGGGAATCTGGAGGAGGAAGGGGAGGAGAAGCTGCGCTCCCTGGAGCATATACCTTCCGAGTCGGAGCTGCATGCGGAATTCCTTTCCGCCATACAGACACGGAGCCTGCCGCTGCTGGAGGAATGCTCCCGGCTGAGCGCGGAGCTTTTTGTCAGGCGGGATTATGATCTGACGGGCTGCCTGAATTTTTATTTTGTCCTGACAGGAGATGTGATCAAGCTTCTCAACGACTGCTACGGCAAGGAAAATGATACGGAATATCTGAGCCTTATGGAAGAAGGCTATGAGCTGTCCGTCCGGATTAAGAACCATTACAGCATCCGGTCCATCTGTAAACGGTTTGAGGATTATACCCGGAAGGTGATTTCCTGTCTGAAGGAGGACGAATATCTGGCGGTTTCCGATATTGTGAGAAAGGTATTGCTGCTGATTCGGGAAAAATATGCCCAGGATTTAAGCCTGGGGCAGATTGCGGATGAATACGGCGTGAATCCCAGCTATTTCAGCAAGAAATTCAAGGATGAGACAGGCTGTAATTTCATTGATTACCTTACGGCGGTGCGCATGGAGCAGGCCAGGGCGCTTTTGGAAAATACGGCGCTTCCGGTGGCGGCTGTCAGCAGCAGGGTAGGCTTCAGGGAGGCAAAATATTTCAGCAGGGTTTTTTCTTCCGTTATGGGGATGAAGCCGACGGAGTACCGGGAACGGATGCGCAGAGACGGAACGGGCAGGGAGGTGGAAATGTGAAAAAATGGATTGGCAGCAGGCTGAACAGGAAGCTGTGTCTGTGCTTCCTGATCGTTTCCCTGATTCCGCTCTGCCTTGTTTATTTTTACATCAATTCCAGATATTCCGAAAAGCTGCGGTCGGACGCCGTGGTGCTGAACCAGCTGGCGGAAAAAAATACGGCCATACTGCTGGAGGATTATCTGACAAAGATAGAGTATATTTCCAACCTTTTTTATGATAATGACGTACAGGCCATTGTCAGGGGCGCGGTGGGGCCGCTTGATAATTACAATGCCCGCCAGCTCCTGGAAAAGAAGGTGCGGGTGAATCTGGATCTGTTCCATATCCTGGACGATGTGGATCAGGTCACTTTTCTCAGACACAATGGCGACAACCTGGACATTATGAATTCCAGCGGCTATATGGACGTCATTCCCTTTCAGTATGACGACAGGATTGCCCTCAACCGTTATAAAAACCATGTGCTGGTGCCAATTGAGTCACTGGATTCATCCAGGAGCGGGAAATATGTGTATATCCGCAGGGTGAATGATACCGACCCGCGCAAGGGGACGCTGGGCATACTGTATATCGTATTTGACGGGAATAAATTCGATGAGCTGTTTGCGGAGCTGGGCACCGTCCTGGAAACCCGGATATTGATCCGGGAAGGAGAGAAGGTTCTCTATACCAGCTTTGATGCAAAAAACGGTGAGCTGGAGCAGATGGAAAACACCGCGCAGCTTCTTACGCAGAAGGATCGGATGCCTGGCAGAAAGGGTCTGGTAAAATGGGAATATGGAATCGAAAACCTGGGAATCCACATCGTTTTCTATGATACGCTGGAACGGCTGGAGGAGAATGTAAGGGCGCTCAGCCGCCTGACGGGGACCTTTATCTGGCTGACGGGCATCGTTATTCTGGCAGCCAGCCTGTTTTTTTCCAGAACCATCGTGCGTCCGGTCAAAAGGCTGCGGGAAAGCCTTTTGCAGGTGCGTGAAGGGGATTTCAAGGTGCGGGCGCAGGTGGAAACCCATGACGAGCTGGGGGACATGTGTGTGGCCTTTAATGATATGGCAGGGGAGATTGACCGCCTGATCAATCAGGTTTATACGACACAGCTGAAGGAAAACGAGGCCGCCATCAAGGCGCTGCAGATGCAGATCAACCCTCATTTCCTGTACAATACGCTGGATATGATAAAGAGCATGTCGGAGATTTACGGGGCGTATCAGGTATCCGAGGTAATTGTGGCCCTGTCGGGCATGTTCCGCTATGCTGCCCACAGCCCGGGATTTGGCGTCACCATTGGTGAGGAGCTGCGCAATCTTAAGAATTATATGAAAATCGTAAATGCCCGTTTCGGCGGCGGGATTGACTGTCTGGTGGATGTGCCGGAGGAACTGCTGGAAGAGGAGATCATCAGGGTATGCCTGCAGCCGATTGTGGAAAATGCCATTTCCCATGGACTGGGCAGAGGCGGGAGCGGAGGCTGTATTTCCGTGAAAATCCGCCGCCGTGAGGATATTATTTTTGCCGAGGTAGAAGATGATGGCGTGGGAATGGAGCCGGCCAGGCTGGAAGAGGTGAGGCGGAAGCTGGCGGAGCCTCCCGGAGGCCGCGACGGCGCGGAAAACGGGAACGTGGGGCTGAAAAATATCCATGACCGGCTTAGATTGTATTACGGAGAGGAGTACGGCATTACCATTGAAAGCATCCTGGGAGAGGGGACGCGTGTCATGCTTTCCTACCCCTGCGGATTTTCCGGTAAGGACAGGCCGCAGGAATTAATACAGGCTGCAGATGAAAGACAGCGAATATAGAAAAGAATAAGGAGAAGGATGATGAAAAAAAGACCGAATATTTTGTTCCTGATGACCGACGAGCAGCGTTATGATGCGGTGGGGTATGTAAATCCGCAGGTCCTGACGCCTCATCTGGATGCGATGGCAAGGGAGAGCGTATGCTTTCTGAACGCTTATACCGCCAATCCGTCCTGCATTCCGGCCAGGGCGGCTATTTTTACGGGGAGATACCCTTCCCAGTGCGGCGTGCCGGGCTATATGAGTTTCCTGCCGGAAAAGGAAACCACTTTTATGAAGCTTCTGAGGGACGGGGGCTATTATACGGCGGTTATCGGTAAGCAGCATTTCTGGAAATCCAAAATAGAGAAGGGATACGATTATGAGGATATCGTGGATGAGCATTTTCCGCCAGAGGTAATCAGCGATAAGATAACTGAGGGCTATTTCGGACAGCCTGCAAATAAAACGGTGTCCGACCGGGTGTCAAGCTATGTAACCTATCTGATGGAAAATGGATTTACGGAAGGGAGCCAGCTTTACCGCCAGATTAATGATAAGGGTATTTATGAGTTCTTTGCGGATGAAAAATACCATGTGGATTCCTATATCGGCACCAGGGGTAAGCAGTGGCTGGAAAAGGAAGCTCCGGCGGATCGCCCCTGGTTCCTGACGCTTTCCTTCCCGGGGCCGCATATGCCCTTTGACGGCATCGGACTGCCGGATGCGGAAGGATATCATGAGGAGGAAATGGAGCTTCCGGATACCAATATCAGGGATATTTTTAATAAACCGCCCCATTATCTGGACATCGCGAAAAAGTTCGGACAGCTGGATCTGAAAAACCATACTTCGCCGGACGGGCTGACGGCGGAGGATATCCGTTTGATGAAAAAGGCCTATTACGCTAAAATGACGCTGATTGACAGAAAAATCGGAGAAGTGCTGGATACGCTGAAAAAACGCGGCATGTATGAGGATACCCTGATTCTGTTCACCTCGGATCACGGGGAATACATGGGCGATTTCGGTGTGGCTACCAAGGCTCAGTACTGTTCGGAGGCGCTGATGAGAGTCCCGTTCCTGCTCAAGCCGCCTGTTGCGGATTTTAAGGGGTATCCGGAAGATTCCTTTATCAGCTCTGTGGAAATCGCAGCTACCTTCCTGACGGCGGCAGGCCTGCCGGTGCCGGAAAATATTTCGCCCCGCAGCCTGACCCAGTTCTATCAGGGGGACGGAAAGGAGCTGTGGGAGGATATCTATATGGAAGCCAGGGATATCCGTGCCATACGGGACAGCCATTATAAGCTGATTTACTATCAGAACAGGGATTATGGGGAATTTTATGATCTGTCCAATGACCCTCACGAAAAATATAATCTCTGGGACGATCCGGGCGTACAGAAGGAAAAAGCCCGGCTGATGTGCCGCCTGGCGGATCATATGATAGGCCTGGGAGAGAACAGCAGACAGGTATGGAATATCGGCGCACCGCAGATCTGACGTATTCCTGTGTAAGAGAAGTTTGCCCCGCATAATGAAAGCTGGCCGCCGGGCTGAATTATTTGGAGCCCTTTTTGAAAACCCATGTAGAATGTTTATACCCATTGAAACTCCATGAAGAATGTTCTTGACAAAGGATTTAAGTTAGCCTATACTAACTTTAAGATGGTAATTGAGAACCATTCTCAACAGAAAAAAAGGAGATGGAACATATGACATTCCTTATTAATAATATGGGAACCATAATAACAGCGCTTATCCTTATCATAGCGGTTGCGCTGGTAATCCGCGTGATGATCCGGGATAAGAAGGCGGGAAAGGGCTGCTGCGGTGGCTGCAGCGGCTGTGCACATTCCTGTTCCTGCCATGGCAGTGTAAATCAGAATAAGGCAAAACAGGGCAGACAGGAGTAGAACGGATGATACAGACAAAACATAATAACAGTCAATATAAGAAGAAAACAGGCCGCCGTGAGAGAATTCTGGAGGAGCTGAAAAGAAACGGCTTCCGCGTTACCAATCAGAGGAAGCTGCTGATCGATATTATTCTCTCTGATGAATGTTCTTGCTGTAAGGAAATTTATTATAAGGCAGTGCATGAGGATCCTTCCATCGGCATCGCCACCGTGTACCGCATGGTAAAGACGCTGGAAGACATCGGCGCCATTGACAGGAAGAACCTGTACCGCATTTCCTGCGGGGAAAACTGTGAATTTCAGGATAGCTGCGTCCTGGTACTGAAGAACAAGGAAAAGGTGACGCTGTCCATGGAGGATTTCAGGGAGGCGGTAAATGAGGTCCTGAGAAGAAAGGGCTACAGGGAAGATGAAAAGGTGGAGACGGTGATTTTAAACAGCCTCAGCCTTGCGGAAGGCATATGAACCGGCCGGAAAAAATAATATGGTAACAGTGAAAACGGTCTGCGGATTTTATTCCGCAGGCCGTTTTCAAGGTGGAAATCATCGGATATCGGTGATAGAATGAAGGCATAGCTGACATCAGTCCTGATAAATACGTCCTATGACAGCGGCTGGGCTGATGGCCTGCTTCATGCTTTTGATTTTATATGGCAAGGATAAGCGTTGTGCGGCCAGGCTGCCGGTGTCTGGGCAGGAAAAGCCGGCAGGGCTGTCTGAGGTAAGGAAGAAAGGAAGATAAGAAAAATGAAGGCGGTTGTATATAAAGAAAAAGGGGTTTTCAGCCTGGAGGAGCGCCCTCGTCCGTCGCTCCGGGATCCGAAGGACGCCATTGTGAAAATCACACTGTGTTCCATCTGCTCCAGCGATATCCATATCAAGCATGGGAGCGTGCCCAGGGCGGTGCCGGGAACCATCGTGGGACATGAAATGGTGGGCGAAGTGGTGGAAACAGGTCCTGCCGTAACGAAATGCAGGCCCGGGGACAGAGTGGCTGTCAATGTGGAAACCTTCTGCGGAGAGTGTTTTTTCTGTCAAAGGGGCTTCGTCAATAACTGTACAGATGAACACGGCGGCTGGGCGCTGGGCTGCCGGATTGACGGAGGACAGGCGGAGTACGTGAGAGTGCCCTTTGCGGACAACGGGCTGAATCTGATTCCGGAGGGTGTAAGCGACGAACAGGCGCTGTTTACCGGCGATATCCTTTCTACCGGATACTGGGCGGCCCAAATCAGCGAGATCAAAAAGGGAGATACGGTGCTCGTGCTGGGAGCCGGCCCTACCGGCCTTTGCACGCTGATGTGCGCGGCTCTGTATGAGCCGGGGGCAATTATCTGTGCGGACATCAGCGAAGAGCGTCTGGAGCTGGCCGGAAGCCGGAAGCTTGCGGACCGGGTAATCAATCCCCTGAAGGAGGATACAGTGGAAGCGGTGCGCGTCATGACGGGGGGCAGGGGCGCTGACGTGGTGATAGAAGCAGCCGGCGGTGAAGATACCTTCCGTATGGCATGGGAGGCCGCAAGGCCTAATGGGACGGTATGCGTTGTGGCGATGTACGAAGAGGCGCAGCAGCTGCCCCTGCCGGATATGTACGGAAAGAACCTGACCTTTAAAACCGGTGGCGTGGATGCCAATGCCTGTGATGAAATCCTGCGCCTGATTGCGGAGGGACGCCTTGATACCACCTGTCTGATAACCCATAGATTTACGCTGGATCAGGTGATGGAGGCATATGATATATTTGAGAATAAGAAAGAGCATGTGATGAAAATTGCAGTGAAGCCATAAAACTGCCGCGTCGTGCGGACAGTGTTGCGGACGGTGTGTTTTGCGGAATCCTGTTCCGTAGGAGCGGCGCTGGCAGAAATCTGACTGGGACATATGCAGTAATCCGGAGCGGGATTTTTTATGGGTGTACATAAGACAGGTCTTTTCTTTATGCCTGTTTTGTGAGAAAATAGGACAGAAATAAATTGATATAAGGGGAAGGATGCAGAGAAATGAAAGCAGAATTGATGAATCGGATGCAGGAGATACTGGAAGAGGCTGTTGCGGCGAAGGAACTGGCGGGTGGAAGCCTGCTCGTCAGACAGCATGGAGAGGAGCTTTGCTATCTGCAGGCCGGTATGGCGGATCGGGAAAAGGGAGAGGCCG
This sequence comes from Eisenbergiella massiliensis, assembly GCF_003435485.1. NCBI lineage: Bacteria > Bacillati > Bacillota > Clostridia > Lachnospirales > Lachnospiraceae > Eisenbergiella > Eisenbergiella massiliensis. The sequence goes on along the minus strand of NZ_QVLV01000015.1, from coordinate 33,133 downwards.
TCCGCAGGGATCATATTTACAGGCTGTATTCCATGAGCAAGCCTGTTACGGCGGCAGCAGCCATGGTGCTGTTTGAGAGGGGACAGCTGGATCTGGCGGAGCCGGTTTCCAGATATCTTCCAGAATTTTCCGGACAGCTGGTGGAGGAGAACGGAAGGCTGGTGCCTGCGGTCAGGGAGGTCACGGTAAAGGATTTGCTGGGCATGACCTCAGGACTGATGTATAACGGAAATCCGGGGCTGACAGGAGCGTATGTCACCGAGCTGTTCCGTCAGGTGGATGAAAGGCTTCTTACAGATCAGGCGATGACTACGGCGGAGATAGCAGGGGCGCTGGGCAAAGGCCCGCTGGCGTTTCAGCCCGGAAGCTCCTGGCTGTACGGAACCTCGGCGGATGTGCTGGGCGCGGTGGTGGAAGCGGCTGCCGGCATGACCTTCGGGGAATTTCTGAAGAAGAATATCTTTGAACCGTTGGAAATGAAAGATACCGGCTTCTTCGTGCCGGAGGAAAAAAGAGATCGCCTGGCTGCAGCTTACCGCCTGAATGCTGCGGGAGAGCTGGAAAGATATACACAGAACCATCTTGGAATCATCAATGCCATGGACAGGCAGCCTGCCTTTGAATCGGGCGGTGCGGGCCTTGTTTCCACCATTGACGACTACGCCCGGTTTGCCCAGATGCTTTTAAACGAAGGGGAGCTGGACGGAAGAAGGATTCTGCAGCCTGCCACCGTGCGCTTTATGACGGCAGGGCAGCTCACTCAGGTACAGAGGGAAGCGTTCGGAAGGAATTTTGCCAACATGCCCGGCTTCAGCTATGGAAACCTGATGCGTGTGATGGTAGATCCCGGACAGTCGGCAACACTGAACCATGTGGGAGAATATGGCTGGGACGGCTGGCTGGGCTGCTATTTTGCCAACGATCCGGCGGCGGGCATGACCATGCTGTTCATGATGCAGAAAACGGATGCGGGACTTACTTCGGTGGTACGCAGAATGAGGAACCTGATGATAAGCAGTCTGGAGGACTGACACAATCGCAAACAGAGGAGAAAATGGCCGGGGAAGGTAAAGAAACCTTCTTCGGTCTTTTTCAACGTAACTTTTGGAAGAGCAAGCACAGGAGTGAGGCACACTTCCTAAAAATAAGTTGTTCAGAAAACTCCCAAACCCACATTGTTTTTGGCATAAGGCTATTTATTTTTATAAGAAATAAAATGGGAAGCCGGTAAAAGATATGATACAATTGTTTTAAGCAAAATTTGTGTAGGCCACTCAAAAAATAACAGGGAATTTATAACGAAGAAAATTTATATAATAGGGGGTTAACTATGCAAAAATGGGTTACCGAGGATTGGGGATTTGAATTAACAGTTACCGAAGGAAAAGCCGGGCATTGCAGACTTGGGTTAGAAAAAGGGGATAAGTTTATCTTTTCGTATGAATGCCCTGCCGGGATGTGCCCAAAAACAATGGCACAGTTATACACATGGTGCGAGGTTATCAGATGTGGCGGCGACTTTACATACAGAGGCTTAAAGGAAAAGTATGAAATGGATATCCCGTGCGCTGACGGATGTATCAAATTCCATCTCAAAGCCATGCCCATAAACAGAGATGAGAACGGAAAACCAAAGCCAAATAAACCAAGACCGGAATAAAAAGGAGTGTTTATGGGGAATGAAGTTTGTGGTAAGAATGTCCTGTGCAATATAATTTTGGATAGTCAGCAAAACATGGTAAGGGATCGATATTACTATCCTCCAAAATGCAATATCCATGCGTTTTTTAGTTTGTTAAGTAGTCCTGATACACAAAAAAACTAATTTTTATACCTTTACATCCTTTATACATCATATTTACAGCCGGGCGGTAGTACATATCAATAAGAGTTGTTAAAATCAGATAGCCCGTTACAGGCAACGGGCTATCTGACCCTCGCGGCAGCCGCCCAATATCCATGCAGGCATGGCTTCCTGGCTCGTTGCCCGCGGAAATAAATAGATGCAGCCGCCGGAAAATGCGGCAATGAAAGGAGAAGTCAGCTACGGAAATCGGGAAGGAACAAAGTCTGAACAGATTTACCGGCGACGAATTTATGGTGAAAAGCAGATGCGTTATCAGCATGCTGCTCGCCAAGCTGGATATCATCAATGCGGAGCTGAGCATGAAGTACGACAGGAATATTATTGTGCAGACCTCCGGGCGCATTAAGGCACCGGAGAGCATCCGTGCAAAGCTGCGCAAAAAAGGATATGAAGAAACCTATGACATGGCCCAGGAAAAAATCAACGATATTGTGGGTGTCCGTGCCGTATGCTCCTTTATGGATGATTTATATCTTGTGGCAAAAGCGCTGGAGCAGCACCGGGATGTGCGTACAGTGAAGGTAAAGGACTATCTGCAGGAGCCAAAGAGATCCGGCTACCGCAGCCTTCACCTTATTGTGGAGGTGCCCATTTATTTTCAGGGGGAGGAGCTGTGGAGAAGGGCGGAAATACAGCTGCGCACGGCGGCCATGGATTTCTGGGCGGGACTGGACCACCAGCTGATTTATAAACGGGGATTGAAAGAAGCGAAGCTGATCGGCCAGGAATTGTATGAATACGCACAGATTGTGGAGGAACTGGATCAGAAAATGGTGGAGCTGCGGGACAGAATCGCGGCTATCTGACAAAAATGCACAATACAACTTTGAGAGTGTAAGAAAAATGTAAAAATAAACAAAAAATTGACGATGGACAGCAGTGATGCTTGTACAATGTGCATGCATATGATATAATGTTTGTGTAACAAGGGGCATTATGGAGGGCATTCTAATGAGGGAATTTGATTACACTGTAAAGTCAATTGTTGGGCTGCACCCGCGTGTGGCTGGAGTATTGATGCATCTCGTGAGAGATTTTGAGAGCGACATCATACTCACGAATGGGGATAAGGGCGGCAACCTGAAGAAGCTGCTCGGCATCCTCCATATGAATATCCAGTATGGAGACCGGCTTCACTTACAGATTTCCGGGGAGGATGAAGAAGTGGCGTGCCAGGAAATGCAGGCATTTATGGCGCAGAACCTATGACGGTCAGGCCGCCTTTCATGGTTCTCTGCCAGTGTAATACGCCGGCAGAAGCCCGGGAAAGAGAAGCAGCAGCCGGATGCAGTGCCTGTTTGAAGCAGGCGGCTGTCGGTTTAAGAAAGGCTTACTGCCCTGGACGCAGATATGGATTATCTGCCCGGGCAGGAAGCTTTTTGTCTTTTTACGGGAAAACGGTATTCTGCCGGAGAGAGGCTGGTTCCTTTTCAAAAAATGGGAGTGACAAGGCCCCGTTTAATCATGTCGCCTGCCAGTGCCGCAATCTGCTTCGGGGGCTCCGGCGCATCCTTATTCAGCCAGGCTTCAATCAGGCCGATGCAGCCCGATACGAGGAAGGAATAGTAGTAATCAAAGGCCTGTGAGGGTTGGCTGCTCCGGTTCCATACCTGGAGAATACGTTCCTTGACCAGACCCTTCATACGGTTGATGAAAGCCAGATCGCCATGGGCGCCCATGAGTACCTGGCCGGCCTGCATATTTTCATAAAGGAATGAAAATACGTCTTCCAGGACGCTGTAGAGACTGTCCTCCTGTATGGCGGTGAAATCCCGGTTCAGGATTTCGCTGAACTGGCAGAACAACTCGTCCTCCACGGAGTCCAGCATGTCGTAAACGTCCCTGTAATGCAGGTAAAAGGTGCCCCGGTTGATATCCGCAAGATCGGAAAGCTCCTTTACGGAAATATCCTTGACCTCTTTTTCCTTCATAAGCGTCAGCAGGACCTCTGTCAGCCGCGCTTTTGTTTTCCGGACCCGGCGGTCAACCTTTTCCATTTTCATAAAACCCCTCCTTTTCCCAAAACCATGCCCACAGGCGCAAATCTTAAAAGATTATAAAAAATTAACACAAAATGCGAAAGTGTTCATTATCAAACACGAAGAAAAACACTGACTATTGAATTTATCCCCTTAAATTACTATAATTTCTTTTAATAAGAAAATCAACAGCTGTTGATTAATAAAATAGAGTTGAATAAAAAAGAAGCTGAAGGAAGAGCGCTTCCGGCGGCCTGATTTGTATATCGCTTAAATACATGCCCGCCAACGCGGGCAGATGGGAGCAAAAAATGGAACGGTATACCCAATTCCTGCTGAGACATAAAAAACTGATTATCGGTGTATTCGTTTTAGGAGCCCTCCTGTGTGCCGTCCTTTCCGGCCTGGTGGGGGTAAATTATGATTTCGCAGATTACCTGCCCGATAAGTCCGCCTCCACCAGGGCGCTGGAGGTCATGGAGGACGAATACAGCCAGTCCGTCCCGAATATGCGCGTGCTTGTTTATGATGTTACCATTCCCCAGGCGCTGGCTGTCAAGGCACAAATCGCCGCTGTAGACGGCGTGGAGGAAATCAACTGGCTGGATGATGCCGCAGATATTTATGAGCCTCTTGAAACAGTGGAGCAAAAGATTACAGACGACTGGTACAAGGACGGAAACGCCCTGTTCAGCGTTACCGTGGATGAAGCGAAGGGAGAAAGCGTAATCCCTGCGGTAAGGCAGATTATCGGCGGGGAAAACTGTATGGAGGGCTCGGCAGTGACCTCCGTGCTTGCGCCTGTGAACACCTCCAGGGAGGTACAGCAGATCATGCTGCTGGCCGTCCCCATCATTTTTCTGATACTCATACTGACGACGGATTCCTGGTTTGAGCCGGTGCTGTTTATGATTACCATAGGCGTGGCTATTCTGCTGAACCGGGGAACCAATCTGATGTTCGGCACCATTTCCTTTGTGACAAACGCTGCCGGAAGTGTGCTGCAGCTGGCGGTGTCCATGGATTATTCCATCTTCCTTCTGCACCGTTTTGCTGAAAACCGGAGCGGCGGCCTGCCGGTGGAGAAGGCCATGACGGAAGCGGTACAGCAGTCCGTGGGAAGCATCCTTTCCAGCGGGCTTACCACAGTTACAGGCTTCCTGGCCCTGGTGCTCATGCGGTTTAAAATCGGGCCGGATATGGGCTGGGTGATGTCCAAGGCCATCGCCTTCAGCCTGCTGAGCGTGCTCTGTTTTCTGCCCGCCCTGGCGATTGTCACCTACCGTCTGATAGACAGGACACAGCACCGCAGCTTTGTGCCGAAGTTTGATAAATTTGCCGCGGTTGTCATGAAAATACGTTTTCCTGTGCTGGCGCTGATTGTGCTGCTGCTTCCCGCCTCTTTCCTGGGACAGCAGAACAACGACTTTTTTTACGGCGGAAGCGAGGTGTACAGCACGGAGGCTACGCAGATGGGAAGGGATATGCAGGCCATCAACAGCATGTACGGCCCCTCCAATCCGGTGGTGCTTATGGTTCCCAAAGGGGATATGGAGAAGGAAATCTCCATGAATGAGGAACTGAAAAAGCTGGACTACGTAACCAGCGTGGTTTCCTACGTGAATTCGGTGGGTAATACAATCCCGGATTCATTCCTTCCCACAGAAACGGTATCCAAGCTGTACTCGGCCCATTACAGCCGGTTTGTCATCACGCTGGAGGCGGCGGAAAAGGATGCGGACTGGTATGAAAAAATAAATGACATCCGCAACATCGGTGAGAAATATTATGGAGATAAAATACAATATGCAGGGAATCTGGTAAGCACGGAGGATCTGAAAACAACCATTACCCAGGATAATGCAAGAGTGAACTTCCTGGCCATTGCCTTTGTTTTCCTTATTCTGCTCGTGAATTTCAAGTCCCTGACCCTGCCGGTAATCCTGACCCTGGTGATTGAATCCTCTATCTGGATTAATCTGGGAATCCCGTATTTTCAGGGGCAGACCCTGTTCTATATAGGATATCTGATCATCAGCACGGTACAGCTGGGGGCGACCATTGACTATGCCATCCTGTTTTCCGACAGATATATGGAATTCCGCAGGGTAATGCCCGGGAAGGAAGCCGCAAGGGAAACGTTGCGTGTCTGCACGGTTTCCATACTGACCTCGGCGGCGGTGCTGACGCTGGCCGGGGTAATCCTGGGAAAGGTTTCCACCAACGGCGTTTTAAGCCAGTTGGGAATCCTGATCGGACGGGGGGCGGCTCTGTCGTTTGTGCTGGTTATTTTCGTATTGCCTACGTTGCTGCTCCTGTTTGACGGCGTTATCAGGAAAACAACGCTGCACTGCAGATTTTACAGGGCTGAGCCTGAAAAGAAGGATTGAGCGGAAGGAACGAAAGAAAGTATCGCAGCTGCGCGCCGGGGGACTGCCTGCTGCGCAAAGCAGCTGGAAAGAATGTGCGCCGGGCGCACAGATAGGAGTGTATATGAGAAAAAAACAGCATGGCATGGCCGTAAAAATTACAGCATATATCCTGTCGGCGGCAATGGTGCTTGGCAGCGGTATTTCTGCGTCGGCAGCGGTTCCGAATACACAGAAGGATGAAAATGTGTATGCAAATCTTAACCAGGACGGAAGCGTGGACGGTATATATGTGGTTAACGCTTACCTTCTGGATAAGGAAACGGATATTGTGGATTACGGAAAATACGATTCGGTTAAAAACCTTACCACGGATGCGGAAATTAATAAAAAAGGGGATACCATTACCACCGCAGCGCCGGAAGGAAAATTTTTCTATCAGGGGAATCTGAAGACAAAGGAGCTTCCCTGGGAGATTTCTATTCATTATTATCTGGATGGTAAGGGAATGGACGCCGATGAGCTGGCCGGACAGAACGGCTCTCTTAAAATTACCATTCACATCGGGAAAAACGATCAGGTGGAGGAAGACTTTTTTGAGAATTACCTTCTTCAGGCGACCGTGACCATGGATATGGATAAATGCAGCCGTCTGCAGGCCGCCGGGGCAACTGTGGGCAATGTGGGAGCTTCCAAGCAGCTGGTGTACAATATTATGGCGGGACAGGAAAAAGATATTGTAATTACGGCGGATGTGCTGGATTTCACCATGGATCCCATCAGCTTTCAGGGTGTACCCATGTCCTTTGATCTGGACAGAGACAGTCTCTCCATGGACAGCCTCACCGAGAAAACGGGGGATATCAAGGACGCGGCGGATGAATTCTCCGATGGTGCAGCCGAGCTGTATGACGGCGCGGGCGCGTTAAAAGACGGCGCTTCAGATCTGCATGATGGGGCAAACAGCCTGAAGGAGGGCATTGAAAGCTATTCCGATGGCGCTCATTCCCTGGGGGATGGCATTGATACACTGAAGGACGGAACTGATGATCTGTCCGATGGAGCCACCCAGCTGTCCGACGGTATCAGTTCCCTGAAGGAGGGCGTGGATAAGCTGGCCGGAGGCTACAGCGGCGACGAAGGCGCGGCGGCCGGGGCGAAGAAGCTGGCGGAGGGCGCGGATAAGCTGAAGAGCGGCGCAGGGCAGCTGAGCGAAGGGATCAGTACCTTTGTCGGGATGATTGGGAGCATGGGAAATACAACGGAGCTGGACAGCCAGGGACAGATGCTTATTGATAAGCTGCTTCCGTTTATGATAAAAATCAATCCTGACTATCAACTGAAGGAGGGCACGGTAGAAGAACAGATAAAGCAGTTATCAGGCGACATGGATAAAATGGTGGAAGATTTACTCAAGCGGCTTGAAGCGATGGGCAGCCCGGATAACACGGAAAAAGAAAGCAAAGTACCGCAGAGTGGTGTTTCGGAAAATACGGTACTGAAGGAGGAAAATCCGGAAGCGGAATCTGCCGGGGAGACTGAGGAAACTGCAGAAGAAACAGAAGCAGGGGAAAACGGTGGGATGCAGGAATCTCAGGAAACTCAGGAAACGCAGGAATCTCAGGAAAATGAAAATAGTACGGTGACAGAAAGCGCAGAATCACAGAAGGAGACGCAGACGTCAGAGGAACAAACCGGGACTGACAGCGCGGAGGCAGTTTCAGAGGAAGAAGTGCAGAAGCAAAGTGAAACGGAAAAGCCGAAGGTGACCGAAAAGGTACAGGAAACAACTATAAGTGGTGGCGGGCAAAGAGAAGAAACGATTGAGGACATTAGATATGAAAAAAGATACAGCGCATATTCTCTTGTTTCATTAAATTACAGGAACGGATATCCTTTGCGGAATACAGGAAATGTGATTAGAACAGCGTCTTATACAGATAATCTGAGTTCACAGAGTATTACTGAAATAATTTCTGATTTATTAAAGGCAAGATTAGGTATGGCACAGCTTCTGGGCGCATACCAGGTAATGGATACTCTAAATGAGAAGCTCAATAATCCGACCACAAAAGAACAACTGGGCCAGCTTACCGCAGGCTCCTCCGCTCTGGCGGACGGCGTGGCTGCCCTGGCAGACGGTGCCAAGGCTCTTTCTGACGGCATCGGCCAGCTCGCGGACGGCACCAGCCAGCTGCAGTCGGGAGTGACCGAATTGAATGATGGCGGAAAAGAGCTTGCGGATGGCACCAGGGATCTGGCGGATGGCGTATCAGGCCTGGCGGACGGTGCAAAGGAGCTGACCGATGCTGCCGATGATCTGAAAGACGGGACCAGCCAGCTTGCGGACGGTACAGGAGATTTTCTCACCGGCACGCAGGATCTGGCGGATGGTGTAAAGGATCTGAAGGAAGGGACGGATGAGTTCAAGGATAAAACCTCAGATATTGATACACAGATTGATGATGAAATAGACAAAGTGGTGAATGATTTTGCAGGAAGCGATTTTACGCCATTATCCTTTGTTTCCGATAAAAATACGAACATCGGCCTGGTACAGTTCGTGATGAAAACAGAAGGCATCAAACTGCCTGAGAAAGAGAAAGCGGAGACTGTAGAAGAGCCGCTTACCTTCTGGCAGAGGCTGGTGAAGCTGTTTAAAAAGTAATGAAAAGACGAGGAAGAGTTTGATAAGTTTTCCGTGAAAAGTGCTCGTTCCGGAAATGAATTCATGCGTATGGCTTTGCGTTATGCACTGGAGCATTTGGAATTTGTACCGGAAAGTGATGAAGCGTAAAAAATTATCAGGATTGCTGGAAAAGAACGGGGCGACGCATCATGCGCCGCCCCGTTCAGAGTTTCCTTTTCATCAAACCGTGTTTATTGCAGTAAAGATACAGGAGCCCATGTCCCCTCAGCCGGAAGCGTCCTTCCGCATTCTGTTCCGGATACAGCTTCAGAAGCTCCAGCTTATTTGAAGTCACCCAGGCCAGGAAGGAGATGTGATGTGCTTTTGACATCTCATGCGCAACGGTAACAAAGGACTCATCCTCCACCTGTTCGATTAAGAAACTGTGTGCATCGTCCGTTTCCTCCGCCTCTTGTGCAGGCAGTGTAATGCCGCAGCAGCTTACCACGCATTTTCCCAGCGTATGAATGACATTGCCGCAAACGGGACATACATAAAAAACACTGCGAAGCATATTCCCCATTTTGTTCTGATTGGTCACATAATCCCCGCTCAATAGCTCTGCGACAGAAATATCCAGCGCTGCAGCCAGAGGCTCCAGGAGGCTGATATCGGGATAGCCTTTGCCTGTTTCCCATTTTGAGATGGTTTTGTCACTGACACCCAGAGTCTGCGCAAGACTTTTCTGGGTGATTTTTTTCTTTTCCCGGAGTTCACGGATTGCATTTCCGGTAATATAATGATCCATTTTTTTATCCTTTCAGCTGTACTTTACAGCACGATATATTTTGGAAGTGCCGACTTCCCTGTAAATCAAGGATAATGGATGACAGGATGGAATGCAACCTACGCTTCGTAGAGAATATATCAGAAAAGAAACACTATTACTGTTTACGGCTGGCTACAGGCTCTCCGGCCCTGCATTCAGGATAAACGCAACAGCGCAGGTACTTGCTCAGCTGCTCCCTGATACGCCTTTTATCTGCACTCTATAAGAAATATATTTGAACTGTTGCAAAAAAACAACAGTGCTGACAAATAAAACAACAAAAAAACACGGCTGAATATGCGGCATTTATTGACATTTCCCCTGGAAAGAACTATACTGAATCTGGAAAACCACAAAAATAAGGCGAAATATATGCCGAAAACAACATAAAACAACGATACACAGTAGATACAGTGCCTTTCGGAGCAGGAACCTCCTATATGTACAGCATGTACAGCCCCTGCCCCGGAAGAGAAATATGGAGGGAAAGCAGGGATGAGCAGTAAATTCAACAACAATCCTACGGCCAAGTCGGAACGCATTACCAGACTGGTTGAAAATCTGTACCGCAACATGCCGGAAATCGAACCGGCCAGGGCGGTGCTGCTGACGGAAAGCTACAAGGAAACGGAAGGGGAGCCGATTATCATGCGCAGGGCCAAAGCCTTCGCGCACATTCTGGCCAATATCCCCATTACCATTAGGGATGAGGAACTGATCGTGGGAAGCTCCACGCTGGCGCCCAGAGGCTGCCAGACCTTTCCCGAATTTTCCTATGAATGGCTGGAAGCGGAATTCGATACAATAGAAAAAAGAAGCGCCGATCCCTTCTACATTTCAGAAGAAACGAAGAAGCAGCTGGCAGAGGTACATAAATACTGGAAGGGAAAAACCACCAGTGAACTGGCGCTTTCCTATATGGCGCCCGAAGCCGCCAGGGCGATTGAACATAATATTTTTACGCCGGGCAACTATTTTTATAATGGCGTGGGACATGTTACCGTGCAGTATGACAAGGTGCTGGAAATCGGTCTGGAAGGCATTATCAGGGAAGCGGCCGCCGAATTGGCAGGCTGCAGTGTGGGAGACGGAGATTATGCCAGAAGGCACTGCTTCCTGGAGGCTGTGATCATGAGCTGTGCAGCCGTAATCGGTTACGCGGGCCGTTATGCGGCGCTTGCCGCGAAAGAGGCGCAGGAGTGTACGGATGCGGAAAGAAAGCAGGAGCTTTTACAGATAGCATCTAATTGTGAGAGGGTTCCCGCAAAAGGGGCGCGCAGCTTCCAGGAAGCCTGCCAGAGCTTCTGGTTCATCCAGCAGCTTTTACAGATGGAATCCAGCGGACACTCCATTTCTCCGGGACGCTTTGACCAGTACATGTATCCTTATTATAAAAAGGATTTGGACGAAGGCAGGATTACCAGGGATCAGGCTCAGGAACTGGTTGACTGCATCTGGGTGAAGCTGAATGACCTGAACAAGGCCAGAGACGCGGCCAGCGCAGAAGGCTTTGCGGGCTACAGCCTGTTCCAGAACCTGATTGTGGGAGGCCAGGATGAAGACGGCCGGGATGTGACCAACGATCTTTCCTTCCTGTGCATCTGGGCATCCGCCCATGTGTTCCTTCCCCAGCCGTCCCTGTCCGTCAGGGTTTGGAACTGCACGCCCCATGAGCTTCTTGTGGAGGCAGCCAGGCTGACAAGAACCGGAATCGGGCTTCCGGCCTACTATAATGACGAAGTGATCATCCCTTCCCTGATGAACCGGGGACTGACTCTGGAGGATGCCAGGACCTACAACATCATCGGCTGCGTGGAACCGCAGAAGGCGGGAAAAACAGAAGGCTGGCATGATGCGGCGTTCTTTAACATGTGCCGTCCGCTGGAGCTTGTTTTCTCCAACGGCAGGGACAAGGGAGAGCAGGTTGGCCTGCAGACCGGGGCCGTGGAGGATATGACCACCTTCGATCAGTTCTTTGACGCCTATAAGAAACAGATGGAGTACTGTATCAGCCTGCTGGTAAACGCGGACAATGCCATTGATACAGCCCATGCGGACCGCTGTCCGCTGCCGTTCCTTTCCAGTATGGTGGACGACTGCCTGAAGCGTGGAAAAACAGTACAGGAGGGCGGCGCTGTTTATAATTTCACAGGCCCCCAGGGCTTTGGGATTGCCAATGTGGCGGACTCCCTGTTTGCCATAAGAAAGCTGGTATTTGAAGAAAATAAGGTGACGCTTGCGGAATACAAGAGAGCGCTTGCCCTGAATTTTGGAAAGGGCTTTGACTCCATCACCGTTTCGGAGATGACCGGTGAAATTATCAAAGAGCTGCAGAAAGCGGGACAGAAGCCCAGCGAGGCTCAGGTCGCAGGCATTGTGAAGGGCATCGTGGACACTCAGCTTTCCGACAAAGACAGACAGCTGTGCGAAAAACTGTATGATATGATCGAAGAGGTTCCCAAATTCGGCAATGATCTGGAAGAGGTGGACTTGTTTGCCAGGGAAGTGGCTTATACCTACACCAGACCTTTACAGAATTACCGCAACCCCAGAGGCGGCACCTTCCAGGCGGGTCTGTATCCTGTATCCGCCAATGTGCCTCTGGGAGCGCAGACCGGCGCTACGCCCGATGGACGTCTGGCCCATACCCCGGTGGCGGATGGTGTTTCCCCAACCGCGGGCAAGGATGTGAACGGGCCGACGGCTACGGCCAATTCCGTTTCCAAGCTGGATCACGGCATTGCCTCCAACGGAACGCTCCTTAACCAGAAATTCCACCCCTCCGCCCTCAGCGGCGATGAAGGACTGAATAATTTCGTGGCTCTCATCCGTTCCTATTTTGACCAGAAGGGCAGCCATATGCAGTTCAATGTGGTGGATAAAAATACCCTGATTGACGCACAGAAGCACCCGGAGAATTACAAGCATCTGGTCGTGCGTGTGGCGGGCTACAGCGCCCTGTTTACTACGCTGTCACGCTCCCTTCAGGATGATATTATCCGCAGGACGGAGCAGGGCTTCTGAGAAAAGAAGAAAAGAGGAATAAACGATGGACTACCTGGACACAACAGGCCGGATTTTTGACATACAAAGATATTCCATCCATGACGGCAGGGGAATCCGCACCATTGTATTTTTAAAAGGCTGTGTACTGCGGTGCCGGTGGTGCTGCAATCCGGAATCCCAGGAATATGCGGTGCAGACCATGATGGTACAGGGTAAACCGAAAATCATCGGCGAAGATGTAACTGTCCGTCAGGTCATGGAAACCGTGGTAAAGGACCGGCCGTACTACAGACGTTCCGGCGGCGGCCTCACGCTTTCCGGCGGAGAAAGCCTCTGCCAGGCGGAATTTGCAGCGGCGCTGCTTCGGGCGGCCAAGGAAGAGGGAATCAACACAGCGATGGAAAGCATGGCCTGCGCTCCCATGGAAACCATAGAAAAGCTTTTGCCCTGGCTGGATCAGTATCTGATGGATATCAAGCATATCAACAGTGCAAAGCATAAGGAGTTTACCGGCAAGGGGAACGAACTGATGCTGGAAAACGCCAGGAAGGTGGCGCAGAGCGGCAAAACAGAGCTGATTATCCGCGTCCCCGTAATTCCCACCTTTAATGATACGGAGAGGGAAATTGAGGAAATCGCCCGGTTTTCAGATGCGCTTCCCGGCGTGAAGCGCATCCATCTCCTGCCTTACCACAGGCTGGGACAGGATAAATATGACGGACTGAACCGGGAATATCTCATGAAGGATATCCTGCCTCCCACCAATGAGCATATGGCGCAGCTGAAACGCACGGTGGAGCGTGTAAGCAGCCTGGAATGCCATATCGGCGGATGACGGAAGGAAAAATGGAGGCACGCAGCACATGAATTTTCAACAATATGATTCTGAAAAAAAACAGAGAATCGTGCAGGAGCTGGTTCCGGGAAAACAGATAACGCTGGCCCATATCATTGCCAATCCTGACGGAGAGCTGTACGAAAAGCTGGGACTGGACCCGAAGGTGGAGCTGAACCGGGCGGCCATCGGCATCATGACGGTAACCCCTGCGGAGACAGCGATTATCATGGCGGACATTGCCATCAAATCTTCCGGCGTGGATCTGGGCTTTGTGGACCGCTTCAGCGGCTCCCTCATTGTGACCGGCACAGTTTCCCAGGTGGAGGCATCCACTACGGCGATTCTGGAATATACGGAGAATAAGCTGGGCTATGAGGTCTGCAGCATAACAAGAACATGAAAAAAATAATACTTATCGGCAGGAGCGGCGCGGGAAAGACAACGCTGACACAGGCGCTGAAGGGCGAAGAAATCAAATATCATAAAACGCAGTATGTGAATTATTTTGAATGTATCATAGATACGCCCGGAGAATATGCCCAGACCCATGAGCTGGGTTACGCGCTGGCGCTCTATTCCTATGAAGCGGATGTGGTGGGACTTCTTCTGGCGGCCACGGAGCCCTATTCCCTGTATCCGCCCAACATAACCTGCATGGTGAACCGGGAAGTGGTGGGAATTGTAACCCAGATCAATGACCCGAAGGCGAACCCGGAGCGATCGGCCAGATGGCTGCGGCTGTCCGGCTGTAAAAAGATTTTTTTCGTGGATTCCAAGGCCGGAACCGGAGTTTCGGATATCCTGGATTATCTGAATGAGGAACAGAGAGAAGAAATACATACAAACAACAAAAACAACAGCTGAAAAACCTATAAAAACAAATAAAAACCACAGGTAAAATGTTGACATGTGTTGTATTTGGGACTATAATGAACACGAGCTAACAAAGCGGACAGTCAGCATGTATGAAAAATGGAAAAGCAGGGCTTTTCCATACAAAATCCGCACAAAGTGCGAACATATTTTTTTTACGCCGCGGGAAGGCGGCAGAATGGAGGAAACAATGCAGAACGAGTACGAACTTAAGAAATTGATGTGCGACATCGGAAAGAGAATTTATGACCGTAATATGGTGGCTGCCAATGACGGCAATATTTCAGTAAAGCTGAACGACAATGAATTCCTTTGCACACCCACAGGTGTTTCCAAGGGCTTTATGACACCCGATTTTATCTGCAAGGTTGACGCGCAGGGCAATGTAATCCAGGCAAACAAGGGCTTCCGTCCTTCTTCCGAAATCAAGATGCATATGCGTGTTTACCAGAAGCGTCCCGATGTGGGAGCAGTAGTACATGCCCATCCTACATTTGCAACCTCCTTTGCTATTGCAGGCATCCCGCTGACACAGCCCATCATGCCCGAAGCCGTTATCGCCCTGGGATGTGTTCCGATTGCTGAGTACGGTACGCCTTCCACGATGGAAATTCCTGATAATGTGGAGAAATATCTTCCTTACTATGATGCGGTTCTGCTGGAAAGCCATGGCGCCCTTACCTGGAGCACGGACCTGACCGCAGCCTATATGAAGATGGAATCCGTTGAATTCTATGCAGAGCTTCTCTATAAGTCCAAAATGCTGGGCGGCCCGAAGGAATTCGATAAGAATACCATTGAGAAGCTGTATGAAATCAGAAGAAAAATGGGACTTCCCGGAAAGCATCCGGCTGACCTGTGCCAGAACAAGGGCAAGAAGAACTGCCACAACTGCGGCAACGGCTGCGGTTCCGTATCCTCACCCGCGCCTGCTTCCAACGAAGTGAGCGAAGAAATGGTTGCTGAAATCGTGAAAAAGGTTATGGAGCAAATGAAATAATGGATGAAAATCTGATTGCAAGAACTGTCCGCAGGGTCCTTTCAGAAACCGGCAGCACGGCGCACATGTCGCTGAAGCTGGCGGAAGCGCTGGCGGCAAAGGTGGAGGAAAGAGCGGAAAGCCTTGGGATGCGCGTGGTTACGGCCATCGCCGACGAGGCCGGCCATCCGAAGCTTGTGCGCAGCATGGACGGGGCCTACATAGGAAGTCTGGATGTGGCTGTGAATAAAGCCTATACAAGCATAGCGTTCCAGATGTCCACAGCGGCGCTGGGAGAACTCAGCCAGCCGGGTGCCCCGCTTTATGGCATCCAGCATACCAACGGCGGCAGGATTGTGATTTTCGGCGGCGGAGAACCGCTTATGGTAAATGGTAAGATCATAGGAGCTCTGGGTGTCAGCGGCGGAACCGCCGAACAGGACACGGCCCTTGCGGCTTACGGAGCATCCATGTTAAAGGAGGTAATCTCGTGCCTGTAAATGAAAGTATGGTACAGGATATTGTGAAGGAAGTAGTTGCCAGGATGCAGCTCTCCGGAACGGCCCAGTCAGCGCAGCACGGTGTGTTCAATGATATGAACCAGGCCATCGAAGCTGCCAAAGAGGCGGAGAAAACAGTCCGCCGCATGACCATGGACCAGCGGGAACAGATCGTTTCCAATATCCGTAAGAAAACCCACGAAGCCGCGGAAATCCTTGCCCGTATGGGAGTGGAGGAAACCGGTATGGGCAATGTGGGCGATAAGATTCTGAAACATCATCTTCTGGCAGACAAAACGCCTGGTACGGAAGATATTACAACAACAGCCTGGTCGGGAGACAGAGGGCTTACCCTGATTGAAATGGGCCCCTTCGGCGTAATCGGCGCCATCACTCCCTGCACCAACCCCAGTGAAACCGTCCTGTGCAACAGCATAGGAATGATAGCCGCAGGGAATACGGTGGTATTCAACCCCCATCCCCAGGCCATCAGGACCTCCATTTTTGCCATCAATCTGGTAAATGAAGCTTCCCTGGAAGCTGGCGGCCCGGATAATGTGGCATGTACCGTGTTCAAGCCCACACTGGAAACCAGCAATATCATGATGAAGCATAAGGATATCCCGCTGATTGCCGCAACAGGCGGTCCCGGCGTGGTTACCGCAGTCCTTTCCTCAGGTAAAAGGGGAATCGGCGCAGGCGCAGGAAACCCTCCCGCGCTGGTGGACGAAACAGCCGATATCAGAAAAGCGGCGGCGGACATCGTGAACGGCTGTACCTTTGACAATAACCTTCCCTGCATTGCAGAAAAGGAAATCGTTGCTGTGGACAGCATCGCTGATGAGTTGATGAATTACATGATTAGCGAGCAGGGCTGCTATCTGATTTCCAAAGAGGAGCAGGATAAGCTGACGGCCACCGTCCTCACACCCAAGGGACTGAACCGCAAGTGCGTGGGCAGAGATGCCAGAACCCTTCTTTCCATGATTGGGATACAGGCGCCGGAGAACATCCGCTGCATCGTATTCGAAGGGGAAAAGGAGCATCCGCTGATTTCAGAGGAGCTGATGATGCCGATTCTGGGCCTGGTAAGGGCAAAGGATTTTGACGACGCTGTGGAGAAGGCTGTATGGCTGGAGCACGGCAACAGACATTCCGCCCATATCCATTCCAAGAACATAGACAACATCACCAAATATGCCAGAGCGATCGATACGGCTATTCTGGTTAAGAACGCACCTTCTTATGCGGCGCTGGGCTTCGGCGGCGAAGGCTTCTGTACCTTTACCATCGCCAGCAGGACCGGGGAAGGACTTACCAGCACAAGCACCTTCACCAAGAGAAGAAGATGTGTAATGTCAGACAGCCTGTGCATACGATAGGAATCGTACGATAGAAGCCGTAGGATTGAAAATCGTATACGACAGGGCAGAAAGGGAAGGAAAAATGGACGTTAATGCAACGAATATAGAAGAAATCGTAAGACAGGTCCTCAACAGCATGGAAGGCAGACAGCCTGCGGCAAACAGCGGCGCAGGAAGCGCTCCTGCGGGAGCAATCCCGAAGACGGCGCATGTGGCCATGCTGACAAGCCTGGAGCATTACGATGTGAAGGAATTCCCCATCCCCGAAGTGGGAGACGACGATATTCTTGTAAAAGTGGAAGGCTGCGGTATCTGCGGAACCGATGCACACGAATTCAAGAAGGATCCCTTCGGACTGATTCCCGTGGCTTTGGGCCATGAAGGAACCGGCGAAATTGTCAAAATGGGAAAGAACGTTAAAAAAGACAGCGCAGGAAAAGACCTTAAGATAGGCGACAAGGTCGTAACCTGTATGATTTTCAAGGATAACCCGGATATCACCATGTATGACCTGAACAGACAGAACGTGGGCGGCGCCGATGTATACGGCCTGCTTCCGGACGATGATATCCATTTAAACGGCTGGTTTTCAGATTACCTGTTTATCCGCGGAGGCTCTACTGTGTTCAACGTAAGCGATCTGGATCTGTATTCCAGAATCCTCATTGAGCCCTGCGCCGTTC
Source organism: Eisenbergiella massiliensis (assembly GCF_003435485.1). Classification (NCBI taxonomy): domain Bacteria; kingdom Bacillati; phylum Bacillota; class Clostridia; order Lachnospirales; family Lachnospiraceae; genus Eisenbergiella; species Eisenbergiella massiliensis. The sequence continues at coordinate 15,217 of NZ_QVLV01000015.1, read as the reverse complement.
TCATCCACGCGGTGGAAAGAGCGAAATCCACAGGAATCCTCCGTTTTAACAGCAGAGTGGTAGTGCAGGGCTGTGGACCCATCGGCCTGATCTGCATCGCTATCCTGCGTACGATGGGCATCAACCACATCGTAGCGGTGGACGGAGAGGAAAAACGTCTGGAATTCGCAAAGGAAATGGGCGCATCCGATACGGTTAACTTCAAGGACCATAAGGGAATCGAAGCCCTTGCAGGCGCTGTGGAAGCCAAATTTGACGGACATCTGGCGGATTTTGCCTTCCAGTGTACCGGTTCTCCCATGGCACATGCCAATATTTATAAATTCATCCGCAACGGCGGCGGACTGTGCGAGCTTGGATTTTTCATTAACGGCGGCGACGCCACCATCAACCCGCACTTTGATATCTGCTCCAAGGAAATCACCATCGTAGGCTCCTGGGTATATACCCTTCGCGATTATGCCACCACCTTTGAGTTCTTAAAGAGCGCAAAGAAGGCGGGCATCCCCATCGAGAAGCTGATTACCCATACCTTCCCGCTGGAGGAAATCAACGAAGCGCACAGGACTAACCTGGCGATGAGCGGCCTGAAGATAGCAATCATCAACAAGTAACGACAGGTAGGAGGCGAAGCCCATGGGGGAAGCCGTAGGAATTTTGGAAGTATTTGGTCTGGTATGCGCCTTTATGGCGGCGGATGCCGGATGTAAGGCAGGCAATGTGTGGCTGGAGCCTTTTGATAAGAACAAGCCGGCCAACGCCGACAGCCTTCCGGTGCCTCTTCTGGTTACCATCAAATTCAGGGGAAGCGTTTCCGATGTGGAAGCGGCGATGGAAGCGGGAGAACGCGTGGCCCGCAGCCTTACGGGAGTGGTGCAGAAGCATATCATCCCCAGGCCCACGGAGGATACGGAAAAAATGCTCAAGCTTTGCGCATTTGACAAGTCATAACCGGATTCAGTACAATAGACAATGAAGACTCAGGTAACTGTGAGAGGACAGAACAGTTACAAACTTTGAACAATTATTCAGTATAAGCGGAGGAAATTAAAAATGGCACAGGAAGCATTGGGAATGGTAGAAACAAGAGGTCTTACCGCAGCGATTGAAGCAGCGGATGCAATGACCAAATCTGCGGAAGTAAGACTTGTGGGAACAGAGAAAATCGGTTCCGGTCTTGTAACCGTTATGGTACGCGGCGATGTAGGAGCTGTAAAGGCTGCCGTGGAAAGCGGAACCGCAGCGGCAAGCAAGCTGGGCGAGCTGGTAGCGGCTCATGTAATCCCCAGGCCTCATACCGACGTGGAAAAAATTCTGCCTTCCATTTAACAATTAGGAGAGAATGTTCATGGGGAAATCATATGGCCTGATAGAAATAACAGGAGTGGTAGCGGCGATGGACGCCCTTGACATCATGTGCAAGGCCGCGGACGTAACCCTGTCAACTTGGGAGAGAAAACTGGGCGGAAGACTTGTAACCATCATAGTGGAAGGCGAAGTGGCGGCGGTTACGGCCGCTGTGGAGGCAGCCAGGACACAGGCGTTAAAGCCTCTGGCAGCTTTCGGCGTGATTGCCAACCCCCATGAAGAGATCGTCGGACTGGTGGAGCGCAGTGCAAGCCGCTTTAAGGACAGTGAGCCTTCCGATGAAAGCTATCTCCAGGAGGTTTAAAGCCTGGTTTAATGCCGCATCGGGCGGCATTGCCGTGTAAGCGGCAGCAAGGAGGAAGTCATGCCGGACAGCAATAAAGATAAGACAACACAATCCGAAACAGTCTCTGGCGGAGCTATCAAAACGGCCCGCAGGACAGCAGCAAAAACAGCACAGAAACCCGAAAAGGCACAGGTTAAAGAAGAGCCTGCAGTGAAAAAGGAGGAAAAAAGAATGTCACAGGAAGCATTGGGAATGGTGGAAACAAGAGGACTTGTTGCAGCAATTGAAGCAGCGGATGCAATGTGCAAAGCGGCTAACGTAGCGCTGGTAGGCACAGAGAAGATCGGTTCCGGACTGGTAACCGTTATGGTGCGCGGCGATGTAGGAGCCGTGAAGTCCGCAGTGGAAGCAGGCGCAAGCAGCGCAGGCAGACTGGGCGAATTAGTGGCTACCCATGTAATCCCCAGACCTCACACCGACGTTGAGATGATTCTGCCTAAGGTGAAATAAGATAGCGGTTCAGCCAACTGAGCTGCTGTAAACTAATTTTACCTGAAAGGCAGGAAATCAGTCCGGACAGGATTCTCTGTCCGGCCCGGTTTCCGGATTACGAAGAAAAGTGGGTGTGGCTGTGGAGACGAATCAAATTGAACTGATTACCAGAATGGTAATGGAAGCCATGGAAAAGAAAGAAAATGCCGGAAACGGCTATATGGTTCCCGTGGGCGTATCCGCCAGACATATACATCTTACCCAGGAGCATGTGGAAGCGCTCTTTGGTCCCGGATATCATCTGACCAAAAAAAAGGATCTGATGGGCGGCCAGTTTGCGGCAAACGAACAGGTTACCATAGTGGGCCTGAAGCTGCGGGCGATAGAAAACGTAAGGGTCCTGGGTCCGGTCAGGAAAGCCTCCCAGGTGGAGATTTCCGCGACAGATGCGATGAAGCTGGGCATTAAGGCTCCTCTGCGGGAGTCCGGAGATGTGGCGGGAAGCGCTGCGATTGCAGTCGTAGGCCCCAAAGGCGCCGTATATCTGGATGAAGGATGCATTGTTGCAAAGAGGCACATACATATGTCTCCCCGCGATGCACAGGCTGCCGGAGTAAAGGACGGCGACTATGTTTCCGTGAAAGCGGATAACGAAAGAGGAACTGTTTTTGACCATGTGAAGATCCGCGTGGACGACAGCTTCACGCTGGAAATGCATATTGACACGGATGAAGCCAACGCGAGTAAAATCGCTACCGGGGACACTGTGAAAATTATCTGAAGGTTCTCCCGGTATTCTTTCTTATTAAAAAGGATACCGGGAACTATGGAATAAGGGGAGCGCTATGATAGTAGGAAAGGTAACAGGAAGCATAGTTTCCACACGCAAAAGTGAGAAACTGATAGGCAATAAATTCATGATCGTTGAGCCCCTGGAATCCATGAAAAGTCATGCGGACCGACTGGTGGCTATTGATAATATCGGCGCGGGAATCGGCGAATATGTACTGGTAGCCCAGGGCAGCGCCGCAAGAATCGGCTGTGATATGCAGGACGCTCCTGTGGATGCGGCCATTGTTGGAATCATAGACGACGCAAGCCGGTTGGAATAAGTGGGGCAGGCTATGGATAGTAAGGAACTGAGCAAAATCATAAAGGATAACGGCATTGTCGGTGCAGGCGGCGCCGGCTTTCCGACTTATATGAAGATTGACGAAAGAGCGCAGACGATTCTGCTTAACTGCGCGGAATGTGAACCGCTGCTGAAGCTGCACAGACAGCTTTTGCAAAGGCATGCGGAAGAAATCCTGGAGACGTTCCAGCTGGTGGCTGACACCGTGGGCGCCGAAAGGGCGATTGTCGGAATTAAAGAAGAATATAAAGACACTGTGGCGGCCTTAAAGGAATGTATCCATAAATTTCCCAAGGTATCCCTTCATCTTCTGGACAGTGTATATCCCATGGGAGATGAAGTGGTGCTGATTTATGAGGCGACGGGAAAGGTGGTCAGGCCCGGTGGACTTCCCATAGAAGAAGGCATTGCTGTCTTCAATGTAGAGACCATGTATAATATCCACAAGGCGCTGGTGAAAAAAGAGCCGGTTGCCGATAAGCTGGTAACCATTGTGGGAGAGGTGGCGTCTCCTGTCACCATCAGAGTCCCTCTGGGGACCTCTTTGGAAAAATGTGTGGATTTTGCAGGAGGGGCTGTAATAAAGAACCCTGTATTCCTGGTAGGAGGCCCTATGATGGGCAATATCAGGGAGGCGGCTTTTCCGGTCACCAAAACCACCAATGCGGTGCTTGTGCTGTCTGAGGAGCATCCGTTGATCCAGAAGAAAAAACTGAATCCGGCCATTGGGCTGAAACGTGCGGCCTCCGCCTGCTGTCAGTGCCAGATGTGTACGGATTTATGCCCCAGGCATGCGCTGGGACACCCGATAGAGCCGCATAAATTCATGCGCGCTGCAGCGAACCGGGATTTCCGGGACGCCAATCCCTTTGTCAATACATACTTCTGCAGCTCCTGCGGGTTATGTGAACTGTATTCCTGCCCACAGGGCCTGTCGCCCAGAAGCCTTATGGCAGAATACAAGGTGGGGCTCAGAAATGCCGGAGTAAAGCCTCCGGCAGGCGTAATCCCCGCTCCCGTAAAGGAGTCCAGGGAATACCGCAAGGCGCCGGAGGAGAGGCTGGAGGCCAGGCTTGGACTTTCCGCCTATGACAGGGAAGCGCCCATTGATGATGAAGTGAAAAAGGTAAATACCGTTACGATTCTGCTCAGCCAGCATATCGGCGCCCCGGCCCGTCCGGTGGTTTCCGAGGGGGATATGGTAGCCAGAGGACAGATGATTGCATCCGCTGCGGACGGCCTGAGCGTACCCATTCACGCATCCATCAGCGGAAAAGTAATGAAAGCAGACAAAAACATGGTGGTTCTGGCGGCGGTTTAGACGTGCAGATGAGAGGTAGAAATAGATGAGCAAGGCAATAGGCATGATTGAATTTAAAACGGTTTCAGCAGGAATTACCGCTGCGGACGCGATGGTAAAGACCGCGGATGTGGAACTGCTGGAGGCACAGACGGTCTGTCCCGGAAAATACATTGCTTTAATTACCGGTTCCCTGAGCGCGGTGAACGCGGCTGTTGAGGCGGCACAAAAGACACGGCAGGAGGAGCTGATTGACAGCTTTGTCCTGGGGAATCCTCATGAAAGTATTTTTCCGGCCATCTACGGAACGACCCAGATAGAAAAGGTAAACGCCTTCGGCATTCTGGAAACCTATGATGCGGCATCCATAATCGTTGCTGCGGATGTGGCTGCCAAAACCGCAATTGTTGATCTGATCGAACTGCGGATCGCCAAGGGAATGTGCGGAAAATCCTATCTGATTCTCACCGGGGAGGTAGCGGCAGTGGAATCTGCAATTGAGAAGGCAAAACAAACTGTTGCAGGCAATGGAATGTATCTGGATTCCTCTGTGATTGCCCATCCGGATGAACAGATCTGCCGATCCATACTATAAAGAAAGGCTGGGTTTTTGGGGTTATGTTAGCGGTAGAGAGAAGAAATCTGATTCTTGAAAAGCTTCAGGAGGATAAGAAGGTTATTGTCAGCGAACTGAGTCAGGAATTCCAGGTATCGGAGGAAACCATACGCCGGGATCTGGATAAGCTGGATAAGGACGGCCTTGCCGTTAAGAGCTACGGCGGAGCGGTGCTCAATGAAAATACAAGTCTGGATATGCCCTTTAATATCCGGAAGAAAAATAATCCGGCGGGAAAACAGAAAATAGCCAAAATCGTGGAAACCCTGATAGAAGACGGAGATCATATCATCCTTGATCCCAGCACCACGGCGGTATTCATTGCCAAGGCGCTCAAGGCCAAGGAACGTCTCACCGTGATCACCAATTCCATAGAGGTTATCCTGGAACTGTCCGATGTTTCGGACTGGAATATCATCTCCTCCGGCGGAAGCCTGAAGGAAGGGTATCTGGCCCTGGTAGGCCCCCGCGCCATTGAAGGACTGGGTGCCTTCAACGTGGAGAAGGTGGTGCTTTCCTGTAAGGGGCTGGACATGGAAAAAGGAATTACCGATGGTAATGAACTTTTTTCCCAGGCAAAGCAGACCATGCTCAAATCCGCGAAGCAGTGTATTCTTGCGGTGGATCACACCAAGTTCGGAAGAGTTGCTTTTTCAAAAATCTGTGACATCAACCATGTTCAGGTGGTAGTCACCGATGAAAAGCCCTCCGATGTGTGGCTGGAAACCTTTGAACGTTCCGGCATTACCTGCCTGTATCCTGAGAATTGACAGCTTCATGGGCAAGGCGGTAGGCGCGCGGCGTCATGCCGAACTGCTCCCGGAAAATCCGATGAAAATAACTTGTGTTGTCATATCCCACAGACGCAATAATTTCCTCCACGGGAAGTGTTGTTGTGGTAAGCAGAAAGGCTGACTGGTTCAGCCTTTTTGTCTGCAGTAAATTCTTAAAGGTCTTTCCTGTCATCCGGCGGATCAGCCGGCTCAGATAATAGGCAGGTTCACAAAGACGGACGGACAGCTCCTCCAGCGCAGCCGTCTTATAATTTTCCTCAATATATTTCATGGCCGTAAATACTATATTCTGCTCATGCTGCCCGGGATCATCCTGGTTGATCTTGTCCGTATGGTTCAAAAGCTGCAGGAAAAGAAGCCCCATGGTCGTCTGATTGATATTCCTCCGGTTAGGCTGCCTGTTCACCAAAGACCAGATAAGATTTTCCACCAGGTTCTGAATGGGCAGCACCTCGCTCACATGGAAATGCAGGTAATCGGTAAAGCTGCGATCCTTTTTCAGGGAACCCACCAGAAATTCCCGCAGCTCGCTGCGCTCATCCATCATGAGAAAAGCCCGGTCAAAAAACTCAGGCAGAACAATGAAATTCACTGCAATATCGTCCTCCCCCGCCGGAAGAATTTCCTGCGCGGCGTTCTGGTTCAGGAACAGCAAATCCCCCGTATCCAATACGACACGCGTCGATTCATTAATTATATGAGTCGTCGTCCCGCTGCACATGTAAATAATTTCGATATAATTATGACGGTGCTTCGGAAAACGCACAAACCGCGTATGCGGCCTGATATCGATCAGCTTCCCCGCATCCAGCATCTGCCTGCTGTCCACAATAAAATCATCGTCCGCGGTGTAAATGCTCTTCTCCACCCGGGCCTCCCCGTCCAATATCTTCCTTTCCTCCGGCGAAATCACCCTCAGCTTATCAAGCAGCTCCTGATTCATCTGTTTCCCCTTCCGGTCCCGTCCCGGACCGCCTGTTTTCTCTTAAAAGCCTGTCCCTGCGCCTGCTGCAGCATATCCGCTTTGCGGTATATTGGCCTCCGGCGGAGTTTAGTACCATGTTTTCTGCGGTGGCTGCAGAAACCGGAATGCACATATGGAAAGTCAGTCGCATCGACTTTCCATGGTATAATGTCAGCTATGCTGACATTATACCATTTCCGCCATCTTGCCGTCAAAAGGGATATATCTCATGTGATTGGTGGGTAACTGTGAAGAGGCTGAACAGTTACATTAGTGGAGTAACACCTGCAGTTATTTTCGGAATTTCCCGGAGGAGGATCAGGCACTGATTTATGGTATTGTAGGAGGGACTCCTCAATATCTGCTGCAAATAAACGATCGCCTGAGCGTTGAGGAGAACATTAAGAATACATTTCTGAATCCCACTTCCTCAATGTTTGAGGAACCGGAAAAATAATTGAATCTTGCCGGATGAAATCAAGGCAGAGTATATTTAAAAGCAGCAGGAGCAAAAAAGATAAAATTATTTTTTACTCCTGTTTCTTTAAAATAGGAGTGCAAATAAGGACGGTAAATTTGCAATTGCCGTCCTAAAAAAATAAGCGCCGCAGAGGTATAATAGTAGCAGTGAAATCGGGACGAAAGAAGGTAAAATTATGGCAGAGTACTATCTTGCTGTGGATATAGGCGCCTCCAGCGGCCGCCATATCCTGGGACACCTGGAAGACGGCAGAATCGTATTGGAGGAGGTATACCGTTTTGAAAACGGCATGGAGAAAAAGGACGGCCATCTGTGCTGGAATCTTCCCCGCCTTTTCCACGAAATCAAGGAAGGCCTGAAGGCCTGCAGGGCGGCCGGGAAAATCCCCAAATCCATGGGCATTGACACCTGGGCCGTGGATTATGTCCTCCTGGACGGGGAGGACAGGATCCTGGGAAACACCTATGGCTACCGGGACGGCAGAACCAAAGGCATGGACAAAGAGGTGTATAAAATCATACCGGAGGACGCCCTGTATGCCAGGACGGGAATCCAGAAACAGATGTTCAATACCATTTACCAGCTGATGGCGGTGAAAACCCAGGAGCCGGAGAACATGGAAAAAGCGGAGTGGCTGCTGATGCTTCCTGATTATTTCCATTTTCTGCTCACGGGCAATAAGCTGTCCGAGTACACCAACGCCACCTCCACACAGCTGGTCAGCCCGGAAACAAAGCAATGGGACTATGAGCTGATTGAACGGCTGGGCTATAAGCCCTCTGTTTTCCGGCCGCTGCATATGCCGGGAACCGTGGTGGGACCTTTTTCCAAAGAGGTGGAAGAGGAAGTCGGCTTTACCTGCGAAGTGGTGATGCCTGCAACGCACGATACGGCATCCGCGGTTATTTCCGTACCCGCACTTACCGATGACTGCCTGTACATAAGCTCCGGGACCTGGTCGCTGATGGGAATTGAAAATGACAAGGCAATCTGTTCCCCGGAAAGCAGGGAAAGAAACTTTACCAACGAAGGCGGATATGAGTACCGTTTCCGTTATCTGAAAAATATTATGGGGCTGTGGATGATCCAGTCCGTGCGCCATGAGCTGGGGGACAAATATTCCTTTGCACAGCTGTGTGATATGGCGGAGGCAGAAAGCGATTTTCCTTCCCGCGTGGATGTGAATGACGACGCTTTTCTGGCGCCCGACAATATGACGGAGGCCATTAAGGCTTACTGCAGAAAGCATGGATGGAGAGAGCCGGAGACAACCGGACAGATTGCAGCCGTTATTTATCAGAGCCTGGCGGAAAGCTATGCGGAAACCGTCAGGGAAATCGAAGCGCTCACAGGGAGAACCTTCCCGGCCATCAATATTGTGGGCGGCGGATCCAATGCGGCATATCTGAACCAGCTGACTGCGGATAAATCCGGAAGATGCGTTTACGCAGGCCCGGGAGAGGCGACAGCTATCGGCAACCTGGCGGTACAGATGCTGAAGGACGGAAAATTTGAGGGACTTGCCCAGGTGCGCGCCTGCATTTACGATTCCTTCGGTGTGAAAAAATATGAAGCGAGGTAAAGGTTCATACCCATCTGAACGGTTACCCAATTACATCATCAGTCGAAAACGTGTGAAACGCACGTCGTCCCATGGGACGGAAAGGAGATAATTATGAACGTAAAAGAAAGATATGAATCCGCAAAGGAAATTTATGCGGCAATTGGCGTGGACACCGACAAGGCGGTGGAAACCCTGGAAAACATTGCGATTTCCATGCACTGCTGGCAGGGCGACGATGTTACCGGCTTTGATCAGAAGGGACCTCTTACCGGAGGAATCCAGACTACCGGAAACTATCCCGGAAAGGCAAGGACACCGGAAGAACTGATGGCAGATATTGATAAGGTATTCAGCCTCGTGCCCGGAAAGCATAAACTGAACCTGCATGCAAGCTATGCTATTTTTGAAGACGGTGAATTTGCGGACAGAGACAAAATCGAGCCGAAGCATTTCAAAAAATGGGTTGATTTTGCGAAGGAAAAAGGAATCGGCCTTGATTTCAACCCCACCTTCTTCTCCCACAGCAAGGTAGTGGACGGCCTGACCCTTTCCAGCCCGATCGATGAAGTTCGTAATTTCTGGATTGAGCATGGAAAAGCCTGCATCCGCATTTCCCAGTATTTTGCAGAAGAGCTGGGAATCCCCTGCGCAATGAACATCTGGATTCCGGACGGCTATAAAGACATTCCCGCCGACAGGCTGGGGCCCAGGGCTAGATTCAAAGATTCCCTGGATCAGATCCTTTCCATCCCTTACGATAAATCCAAGGTTCTTGTGTGCCTGGAATCCAAGGTATTCGGCATCGGCCTGGAATCCTACACTGTGGGATCCAGTGAATTTACCGTCAATTATGCGGCAAACAACGGCATTATCAGCCTTATGGACAACGGACATTATCATCCCACAGAGATGGTATCCGATAAAATTTCCTCCATGCTCCTGTTCAATGACAAGATTGCGCTTCATGTAACAAGGCCGGTACGCTGGGACAGCGACCATGTAGTTCTTTTTGATGATGAAACAAGAGAAATTGCAAAGGAAATCGTAAGAAACGACGCCATTGACCGCGTGCTTCTTGCCCTTGATTTCTTTGATGCCAGCATCAACCGTATTTCCGCGTGGACCGTTGGTATGAGAAATATGCAGAAGGCCCTTCTTTACGCCCTGGTTTCTCCCAACAAGCGTTTTAAGGAGCTGCAGGATACCAACCAGTTTACAGAACTGATGGCAATGCAGGAAGAAATGAAAACCTATCCCTTCGGTGATGTGTGGGATTACTTCTGTGAGAAGAACAATGTTCCTGTCAAGGGAGATTGGTTCAGGGAAGTAATGAAATATGAAGAAGAGGTTCTTTCCAAAAGAGCGTAGTTGCAATAACACCGGAAAACGTCAGGACAAAATTGTAATTGCCGGTCATTCTGGCCCGTCCGGACTGTTACAGATTGACGGGGAATCAGAAAAAAGGCCGGAAAAACCGGCAGGCCATAAAATTTGACAAAATAGGACAGGCATGATATGATTTCCACGTAAAGGCCGGTTAAGCCCGGCGGGAAAAAGTACATATTTTTCAGGGGAGCTTGTGGAGCAGGCTGAGAGGAAGTAATCCAACTTCGACCCTTAAACCTGATTTGGGTAATGCCAACGTAGGAAGAAGTTGCACAGCTTACATGATATGAAAGCGGAGTATACCGATCCTGGTATGCTCCGTTTTTTTAGTGAGCGTCCGCCAAAAGCCGCATTTTCTTTTGCCGCAATTCCTGTTTCCTGCATTCGCACTGCCGCACAGGCCCTGAAAAGAAAGAGAAAAACTGTGAAGGAAGCAAACGGTCAGGAGGAAACAGTATGAATTATGCAACACAGATGGAAGCCGCGAGAAAAGGTTTTCTCACGGAACAGATGATAGCGGTGGCGGAAAAGGAGCATATTTCCGGGAAGGAGCTGTGCAGGCTTATGGCGGAGGGCAGGATTATCATCCCCTGCAACAAAGAGCATAAGTCGATTGTGCCAAACGGTCTTGGCTCCATGCTGAAAACCAAAATCAATGTGAACCTGGGCACATCCAGAGACATGACGGATTTGGAAATGGAATATGAGAAGGTGCGAAAGGCAGTGGAAATGGGAGCGGAAGCCATTATGGATCTAAGCTCCTTTGGCGACACGAGGAAGTTCAGACGTTACCTGACGCATAACTGCCCCGCCATGATTGGAACTGTGCCGATTTATGATGCGGTGGTTTATTATCATAAGCCCCTGAAGCAGATCACTTCGGGGGAATGGATTGATATTGTGAGAATGCACGCCCGGGACGGTGTGGATTTTATGACTATCCACTGCGGGATCAACAAAGAAACCGCCCATAAGTTTAAGAAGAATAAGCGTTTGACCAATATCGTTTCCAGAGGCGGTTCCATTATTTTTGCGTGGATGGAAATGACAGGAGAAGAAAATCCTTTTTATGAGCACTATGACGAGATTCTGGATATCTGCCGGGAATATGACGTTACCCTCAGCCTGGGGGATGCCTGCCGTCCAGGATGCCTTGCCGACGCTACCGACGCGTCCCAGATAGAAGAACTGATTACCCTTGGGGAGCTTACAAAAAGAGCCTGGGAAAAAGACGTACAGATCATGATTGAGGGACCCGGGCACATGCCGCTTAACCAGATCGCAGCCAATATGGAAATCCAGAAAACCCTCTGCCACGGTGCACCCTTTTACGTGCTCGGCCCCATAGTAACGGACGTGGCCCCTGGCTATGATCATATTACGGCGGCCATCGGCGGGGCGGCGGCAGCGGCGGCGGGAGCCTCCTTCCTCTGCTACGTAACGCCAGCGGAGCATCTGCGCCTGCCTGATGTGGAGGATGTGAGGGAAGGCATCATTGCCGCCAGAATCGCAGCCCATGCGGCCGATATCGCCAAGGGCGTACCCGGGGCCATGGACTGGGACAATCAGATGAGCCTTGCCAGAAAGAAGCTGGATTGGGAGCGGATGTTCTCTCTTGCCATGGACCCGGAGAAGGCCAGAAGCTACAGGGAATCCTCCCGGCCGGAAAAAGAGGATACCTGCAGCATGTGCGGGAACTTCTGCGCCGTAAAAAATATGAACCGCATTCTGGATGGAGAAATCGTGTCCATCTATGAAGAGTAGCGCAACTAAATCTATGGAAAACGAGGGTGAAAAAATGCTGAAAGAGCAACTGGAAAAAGTAAGAGGGCAGATGCCTTTAATTCACAATATTACAAATTATGTCACCGTAAACGACTGCGCCAACATCCTGCTGGCCTGCGGCGGTTCGCCGATTATGGCCGATGATTTGGAGGAAGCGGAGGAAATTACCGCTGTCTGCGGCGGCCTTAACATCAATATCGGAACACTGAACCGCAATACGATTCCCTCCATGCTGGCTGCCGGTAAAAAAGCCAATGCCTGCGGCCATCCTGTGCTGCTTGACCCGGTGGGCGCGGGAGCCAGCCGGCTGCGCACGGAAACTGCCCGGAGACTGCTTAAGGAAGTACATTTTACAGCCATCCGCGGGAACATTTCCGAAATCAAAACCCTTGCGCTGGGAATGGGAGGCGCCAGAGGCGTGGATGCTGACGGCATGGATGCAGTAACGGATGCGAACCTGGAAAGCACGATCCTTTTTGCCGGCCGCTTCGCAGAGGATACAGGAGCCATAGTGGCAATTACCGGAGCGATCGATATTGTAACAGACGGTGATTTTTCCTATGTCATCCGCAACGGCCATCCCCTGATGAGTAAGGTGACCGGCACCGGCTGTATGCTGTCCGCCATGATGACAGCATACCTGACCGCCAATCAGGAACAGCCCCTGGAAGCGGCCGCTGCGGCCGTCTGTGCCATGGGGCTGGCAGGAGAACGGGCTTACCAGAGGCTTTCCGCCAAAGAAGGCAATGCCTCCTATCGCAGCAAAATCATAGATGAAATTTTCCTGATGGACGGGAAAACCCTGGAGGAAGGCGCCAGGCTGCGCAAATACCGGCTCCAAAAGCAGGAAAACGGAGCTTCTGAAAAAATCATCTGCACGGAGGTTCCCTATGAAATGTGACAGAAGCATGCTGCTCCTCTATGCCGTAACCGACCGTGCCTGGACGGGTAAAAAAACACTGCTGCAGCAGGTGGAGGAAGCCCTGTCAGGCGGCGCCACCTGCATCCAGCTTCGGGAAAAGGAGCTGCCGGAGGAAGAATTCCGGCAGGAAGCCCTGGCTGTGAAAGAACTCTGCCGCAGATACCATGTCCCTTTCCTCATTAACGATAACGTAGAGCTGGCTGTCAGCTGCGGCGCGGACGGCGTTCATGTGGGCCAGCACGACATGTCTGCGGCGGATGTGCGCCGCAGAATCGGCCCCGGCAAAATACTGGGAGTATCCGCGCAGACGGTGGAGCAGGCCCGCCAGGCGGAAGAAGATGGCGCAGATTATCTGGGCGTGGGCGCTGTTTTTTCCACCTCCACTAAATCCGACGCAGACGCGGTATCCCATGAGACCCTGCAAAAGATCTGCGCCGCAGTATCCATCCCCGTCTGCGCCATAGGCGGCATCCATAAAGAAAACCTGCATTTGCTCAAAGGCACAGGCATCGCCGGCGTGGCCCTTGTTTCCGCCATCTTCGCAAGCCCGGATATCCGTAAGTCCTGCGAAGACCTGAAAAAACTGGCCCTGCAGATAAACGCGCAGGACACACTGGAAGCACTGCTGCATACAAACATCCGCGGAGCCATCTTTGACGCGGACGGCACCCTTTTAGACTCCATGGGCATCTGGGATACCCTGGGGGAAGATTACCTGCGTACAAAAGGGAAAATCCCCCGGGAAAACCTGCGTGAAACCTTCCGCGACATGAGCCTTCTCCAGGCCGCCTGCTATTACCGGGAAAACTACGCCCTTACGGAAAGCCCTGAAAAAATAGTGGAAGAGCTTAACGCCATGATCACCTCCTTCTATGAAAAAGAAGCTCCCCTGAAGGAAGGAGCCGCCGCCTTCCTGGAAGAGCTGTGCCAAAGAAACATAAAAATGTGCATTGCAACAGCCACCGATCACAGCCTTATCCGGGCTGCCCTGAAGCGATGCGGAGTGCTGCATTACTTTACTTTTATACTTACCTGCGGACAGGCGGGCGCAGGAAAAGACACTCCCGCCATTTATGAAGAAGCCCTGGCCCTGCTTGGAACCGGAAAAGAAGAAACCTACGTTTTCGAAGATGCCCTGTACGCCCTGAAAACGGCGAAAACAGCCGGCTTTCCCACAGTCGGTGTAAAAGACCCCTCCTCCGCCGGACAGGAAAGGGAGATTATAAAACAAGCCGATTACTATCTTTATACCTTCACGAAATGAGGAACAGCCCCATGAAAAAGATACTTACCATAGCCGGCTCCGACCCAAGCGGAGGGGCCGGTATCCAGGCCGATATCAAAACCATAACAGTACATGGCATGTACGCCTGCAGCGTCATCACCTCCCTGACCGCCCAGAACACCACCGGCGTATACGGAATACACAACGTTCCCCCGGAGTTTGTAGCTGCCCAGATGGACTGCGTATTTACCGATATATATCCGGATGCCGTCAAAATCGGCATGGTATCGGAGGAGCCGATACTGGCCCAAATCATCGCCGGGCTGCAGCAATACCGCCCCCAAAACCTGGTCATCGATCCTGTCATGATATCCACCAGCGGCCGCCGCCTCCTCTCAGAACCCGCTTTTTCTCTGCTGAAAGAGAAACTCCTCCCTCTGGGAACCCTCATCACCCCCAACCTCCCCGAGGCACAGGCCCTCACCGGCCTTGCCATCCGCACGCCGGAAGACATGGAAAAAGCCGCCCGCCTCCTTTTCAACGCCACGGGAACCGCTGTCCTCATAAAAGGCGGACACCTTACGGACGATGCCACAGACCTGCTTTATGACGGCGCCCAAACCACCCTTTTCCCCTCCGCCCGTATCCACAACCCCAACACCCACGGCACCGGCTGCACCCTTTCCTCCGCCATCGCCTGCCGCCTGGCCGAAGGAAAAAGCCTCCCCCAAAGCATAAAAGAAGCCAAAACCTACCTGACCGGAGCCCTTAATACTCCCCTGGACCTGGGAAAAGGCAACGGCCCCCTGAACCACATGTATGCCCTCCCTTAAAATTCAGCTGCTTCCAGGTTCTGCCGCCGGATGTTCGTGTGTTCCGCCTGGGCGCCATGCCGGTTTGGG